>NZ_JAHBAK020000038.1 GCF_018500155.2 Polynucleobacter sp. | reverse complement strand
TTCTCTTCCATGGCATAATTATGGCTGTTGCGGCTGTAGCTCAGCTGGATAGAGTACTTGGCTACGAACCAAGGGGTCGTGGGTTCAATTCCTGCCAGCCGCACCACCATACATAGGGCCTAGTTGAAAAACTGGGCCCTTTTCCATTCTAGTTTCAATTTGGGGCATTTCATCCGGTGCTGTTGTGCTGATACCTTATAGTTTGATTATGAGCGTTTCTGACCCTATTTCGCCCGATTCTCAGTCTTCTAGCCAACCGGTTGCAGTTTGGTCTCTGATTGACTCCCAAAGTGCCAAGGTCGCACTAAGTGGGGTGGTGAATGTGTATACGCTCGGTGGAGTTTGGACGCAGATTCGGGATGCGCAAAATGCTTGGTTAGCTAGCATTTCCAAAGACAATCTTGCCAATGCCTCGCTGTGTTTTGATGCGAGCGCAGTGACTTCGCTTGATGGAGCAGGCATTGCGTTTTTAATTGGTGTAGAAGAAGCGCAACTACAAGCGGGCGCCAAATTTGTGTTGCAAGGACTTGATCCCCGTTATCAACCCTTGCTCAATGAATTTGATCCCATCAAAAATTTATTCCCTGTGCCTGTAGTGAAGTCAAAGCCAAATTTTTTGGTGAGTACTGGCATGGCTACCCAAAATCTCCTAGGGGACTTAACGGGTTTAATCACTTTTGCTGGTCACCTAAGCTCTGATCTTTTTTGGTCAGTGCGCCATATTAGACAGGTCCGTTGGGGGGACTTTGTGAATGCTGCTGTTGAGGCGGGTATTGCTGCACTTCCTATTGTGGGCTTAGTTTCCTTTTTAATTGGTGTGATTCTGTCATTTCAGGCGGCCATTGGCATGAAGCAATTTGGCGCCGTGTCTTTTGTTGGGCCTTTAGCAGCATTGGGTATTGTGCGCGAGATGGGGCCACTAATCACCGCGATCTTATTAGCGGGTCGTTCATCTGCTGCTTTTGCTGCAGAGATTGGCACGATGACGGTCAATAGCGAAGTGGATGCCCTGGTATCAGGTGGTTTAAGTCCTATGCGCTTTTTAGTGGTGCCTAGAGTGCTCGCAGGAATCTTGGTGGCTCCAGTGTTGACGCTATATGCTGACATCGTCAGCATTGTTGCTTCCATGTTTACCATGCAAATCTATGGCATTCCATTTATTAATTTTTACAATGGCATGCTCAGCGCAGTGAGTGTAGAAGATATCCTTTCAGGATTAGTCAAAGCGACGATGTTTGGTGTGGTTGTCTCAGCAATGGGTTGCTTGCGTGGCATGCAAACTGGTACTGGTGCTGCAGCAGTGGGTATCTCGGCAACGCGTGCAGTAGTGAGCAGTATTGTGATGATTGTGATTGTTGACGGCATTTTTGCCGTGATTTCTTATAAGACGGGCTTCTGATGAATACCACATTCACTCCGTCATCAAATACCTCATCTAGTCCATATGCTATTGATGTGCAAAACCTGACCGTGGGTTATGGCAGTAATGTGCTGATGAAGGATCTCAACTTTACAGTGAATAATGGCGAGATCTTTGTCATTCTGGGTGGTTCAGGCTGCGGTAAATCCAGCTTGCTGAAAAACCTCTTTGGCTTATATCAACCTTTATCGGGTGATGTTTTGATTGAAGGTCAAAATATTACGACCGCCCAAGGAGCCGAGCGTCAGAAAATCATGACGAGCTTTGGCGTGATGTATCAACAGGGTGCCTTATTTGGCTCGATGAATCTTTTGGATAACGTCACCTTGTTTATGCAGGAATATACCCAGCTCACGCAAGATCAAATGAATCTGTTAGCGCGTTGTAAATTAGATTTAGTAGGGCTCTTGCCTTACGAATCCTATATGCCTAGTGAGATCAGTGGCGGTATGCAAAAGCGGGCGGCAATCGCCAGAGCAATGGCCCTAGACCCCAAAATATTATTCCTAGATGAACCTTCAGCAGGCCTTGATCCGATCACCTCGGCCGATTTAGATCAGACCATTATGGATTTATCCAAAAACCTTGGCATTACCTTTGTGATCGTTTCTCACGAGTTGGCAAGTATTTATGCGATTGCTGACAAAGTGATTATGTTAGATAAGGCCTCAAAGGGCATTATTGCCGAGGGTGATCCCAAAGTATTACGTGATACCAGTACCGATCCACGTGTACATCAATTCTTTAATCGCATTACGACTAAGGACGCAGCATGAGTAATAACTCAAATCCGAATTATTTCCGTCTTGGAGTGTTTGTCTTGGCGGCTATTGCCGTATTGATATCAGTGATCCTGATTTTCGGCTCAGGACAGATATTTAAGAAGTCCTTTTATGTGGAAACCTACATCAAGCAATCGGTCACAGGTTTAGATGTGGGGGCTGCCGTTCGCTTTCGGGGTGTCAAAATTGGTCAAGTTAGTATGGTTGGCCTCACAGGGGAGGTGTATGAAAAAAATAAGCCATTTAATGATCGACACCAATATGTCATTGTTAGGATGCAGATTTTTGGCCATGCGATTGATGAACAGCAGGTGAAAGAGTTTGTGAATAATGGCTTGCGCGCCCGAGTGAAATCGATGGGTATTACTGGCGTGAATTATGTTGAGTTTGATTTCTCACCAAAAAGTGCTGCTGACAATGGTGATTTACCGTATTCCTGGACTCCGGAGTACCCCGTTGTTCCATCTCTACCAAATCAAGCGGATGAAATTATTTCCGGGATTCAAAAACTGATTGATGGCATTAATGAAATCAATATCGATGGTACGCAACAAAAGTTTGATGCACTCTTGGTGAACCTCAATACGCTCATGGCAGGGGATGGTAAGAATAATCAAGGCTTAGTGGCCTCAGTCAAAGACCTCAATGTCATCCTTGAACGCATTGCCAAGGTGACCGATAAGGACGAGCTGAGCATTCTCATGCGGGAATTGGTGGGTACGATCGTTGCATTAAGGCAAACCATTACATCCATGCAAGGAGATACTCAATTGACAATCGAGAATCTCAAGCAAACTAGCGAGCAGTTAAATGAATTTTCACGGATTGCCAGTCAATCGCCCTCGAGCTTGATTTGGAGCGAGCCGCCTCCCAAAATTACCTTGCCCTTAAATGGCATACAAAGTGAGTCCGGAGTACAAAAATGATCAAGCTATTTACATTGATATTGGCAACCACTTTGACTGCTTGTTCACTGCCGACGCGTGCACCTGTGACACCAACAACCTGGATGGTTGCGCCTGAAAGGACTGGCGCTGCATTCAAACCGCGCACGGAGTTTTGGCTAAAAGTAGGGGCGGTAAATGTGGTCTCTCCTTTTGATGGCAAGTCTTTGGTCTATCGCCTTGGTGATCAGCGCTATGAAAAAGATTTTTACAATGTATATGCATCTATACCTGCAGAAATGATTGGCAATGCACAGCGCGAATGGATTAATAAAGCCAATATCTTTTCTGCTGCACTCAATCAAAGCAATAGCTTTTTCCCATTCTTCACCTTACAGGCTAATGTGAGTGAGTTTTATGGAGACTATCGAGTGAAGCCTGAGGCGGTCGTGACAGTAGAGTTTTACTTATCGGTTGCTAATGCTGGAAAAGCCAACGCCTTAATTGGTTCCAATCGGTACACAAAGCGTATAGCCCTTAAAGACAATACGCCGCAGGCCTTAGTGCTTGGTCAACAGCAGGCACTCGCTGAAATCTTTAAACTCTATGAAGAACAGTTGTATCAGTACGCAGGTAATTTACCAAAACCATTAGGACAGTAAGTATATGAAATTCACCACCTCGCCCATTTCTTTGAAAAGTCTCTTGGCAGCATTTGCTGTTGGCATCGGTTTGAGTGCTGCGGCGCAAGCTCAAAATTTCCCCACTAAACCAATCCGTTTAATTGTTCCGTTTGCGCCAGGCGGTAGTACTGACATTATCGCGCGCGCTGTAGGAGATGCATTGGGTCGTCAATTAGGACAGCCAGTGATCGTCGAAAACAAAGCGGGTGGGGGTGGAGCCATTGGTGCCCTTGAAGTGATGCGAGCACCAAAAGATGGCTATACGATAGGCATGGCAACGGTATCTACCACTGCTGCTAATCCAGCGATTAATCCTAAAATTGGCTACGATCCCATTACTGATTTCACGGCGATTAGCAATATTGCCGCTACTCCAAACATCATTGCTGTAAATCCATCCTTTCCTGCGAAAGACTTCAAGACCTTTATGGAAGTCTTGAAAGCAAATCCTGGCAAGTACACTTATTCAAGTTCTGGCACTGGCGGAATTGGACATTTACAAACCGAGTTATTTAAAAGCCTTACTGGCGTATTCATTGTTCATATTCCTTACCGTGGTGCTGGTCCTGCATTGGCAGATACAGTGGGCGGACAGGTTTCTATGATTTTTGATAACTTGCCGTCATCCTTGCCTTTTATTAAGGATGGTAAGTTAGTGCCTATCGTGATTGCAGCGCCTAAGCGTTTGGCGCAACTGCCCAATGTCCCGACGTTTGCTGAAGTCGGTCTTGCGCCAGTCAACCGCATGGCCTACTACGGATTGTTAGGCCCCGCTGGTATGCCAAAGGATGTCGTAGACAAGTACTATGCTGCGCTCAAGGTGGTGGTGAACGATCCTGCAGTGAAAAAGCGTATTGAGGATACAGGTTCGATCATTAATGTGAATGGACCGGATGCTTTTGCAAAAGAAATAAAAGCAGAATACGCGGTGTATAAGGAAGTTGTTGCTAAACAAAAACTGGTCTTGGATTGATGTGCTGGCAACAATGAAAAAATAAAAATAGATTAGTGGAGACAAGATGGATTTAGGAATTCAGGGAAAAGTCGCTTTAGTCATGGCCTCTAGTCGGGGTCTGGGCCGGGCAATGGCAATTTCTCTTGCCAAAGAGGGTGTGAAGGTTGCCGTGACAGGGCGCAATCTAGAAGACTTGCAACAATCAGTTGAGCTCATTAAGGCGGCTGGTGGAGAAGCTTTTCCTTTGCAATGGGACCTTTCAGATATTGCCAAAGTTGATGGGCTGGTTTCTCAAGT
>NZ_JAHBAK020000013.1 GCF_018500155.2 Polynucleobacter sp. | reverse complement strand
TGGCCGTGATTTAAAGATTTTGGATGCCGTGGAAACAGTCAACGAGATTCAGAAGTATGTCTTAGTTGAGAAAATTGAAAAGCGTTTTGGCAAAGATCTATCTAATATGAAATTTGCTTTGTGGGGTCTAGCATTTAAGCCAAATACCGATGACATGCGTGAGGCGCCAAGCCGCGTGATTATTCAGGAATTGGTAAAGCGTGGCGCCAAAGTGGTTGCGCATGATCCTGTAGCAATGCCTGAAGCAAAGCATTGTCTAGAGATAGATTTCAAAGCAAATCCTCAGGGTCTAAAGAGCATTGCTATGGTTGACAATCCGATGGATGCCTTGGATGGTTGCGATGCCTTAGTCATTGTTACTGAGTGGAAGGCATTCCGCAGCCCAGATTTTGATGCTGTTCTTCAAAAACTGACTCGCCCGATTATTTTTGATGGACGCAATCTTTATGAGCCACAAGCGATGGAAGAGCTGGGTGTTGAATACCATGGCATTGGGCGACATAATTAATAGATAGAACAAAAATATCCAGATGGAAAAAGCAGATCGCGAACTCTTCTCTAAAGCACGCCTACTGGTGGTGGGTGATGTTATGTTGGATCGTTATTGGTTTGGCGATACTCACCGCATTTCTCCTGAAGCCCCTGTTCCTGTTTTGCAGGTGGGGAAGGTGGATGAGCGTTTAGGTGGTGCGGCCAACGTGGCTCGCAATGTTGCGGCGCTTGGTGCTAAAACGACCATTCTTGGTATCGTTGGAAATGATGAACCCGGTCAACGGGTTGTGGAACTGTTAAAAGCGGGTGGCGTTGATAGTCAATTAGAAATTGATGCTCAGGTTCCAACTATTGTGAAGTTGCGTGTGATTGCGCGCCAACAACAATTGATTCGCTTAGATTTTGAAGCGACGCCAACTGAAAATGCGCTTGCCCATAAACTCGAGCGTTTTGAGAAATTAGTCGGTTCAGCTGATGTAGTTGTTCTTTCTGACTACGGTAAGGGCGCCTTAGGACAGGTTGCTCATATGATTGAGCAAGCCAAAGCACAAAATAAGATGATCTTGGTCGATCCTAAAGGCGAAGATTATGAAAAATATCGTGGCGCCACTGTGTTGACACCGAATCGTAGTGAGTTGCGCCAAGTAGTGGGGCAATGGAGTAGCGAGGAAGATTTAACACGTAGAGCGCAAGAACTTAGAAGGTCATTGGCTGTACAAGCTTTGCTACTAACTCGCTCTGAGGAGGGTATGAGTTTGTATACCGATGCGGGTGTCAGTCACGTTAAGGCGCAAGCTCGTGAAGTTTTTGATGTCTCAGGTGCCGGAGATACTGTCATAGGAACATTAGCTGTTGCACTGGCCGCTGGCTGGCCACTAGAAAAAGCAATGGCGTTAGCGAATCGCGCAGGTGGGATTGTGGTGGGCAAGCTTGGTACAGCCACCGTTACTTCAGAGGAATTACAGTGACTATTATCGTAACTGGTGCAGCTGGGTTTATTGGCGCCAATATTGTTCAAGGTTTAAATGCGCGCGGTGAGAAAAATATCATTGCGGTAGATGATCTGAGGCCTGCCGATAAATACCGCAACTTGGCTGACCTTGATATCGTGGATTATCTTCACAAAGATGAGTTCCTAGAAGCCTTCAGAAGTGGTCGCCTTGGAAAGATCAAAGCCGTTTTTCATGAAGGTGCCTGCTCTGACACCATGGAAACTGATGGCATTTTTATGATGGCGAATAACTATCGCTACACCATGGATTTGTTAGAGATTTGTACCGCTCAGAAGGTGCAATTACTGTATGCCTCTTCGGCTGCTACTTATGGCGGCTCCGAAGTCTTTATTGAGAGTCGTGAACACGAGAAGCCACTAAACATCTATGGCTACTCTAAGTTTTTATTTGATCAGGTGATGCGTAAGCGTTTTGCTGAAAATGCGAATTCTGCGCAAGTAGTGGGTTTCCGATACTTCAATGTATATGGGCCGCGCGAATCTCATAAAGGCCGCATGGCATCCGTTGCATTTCATCAATACCATCAATACAGAGCTCATGGTCACGTCAAACTCTTTGGTGAATATGGTGGATATGGACCAGGAGAACAAAGCCGTGATTTTGTGTCAGTAGAGGATGTGGTCAAAGTAAACCTGTTTTTCTTAGACCATCCAGAAATCAGCGGCATTTTCAATCTGGGCACGGGTCGTGCACAGCCATTTAATGATGTGGCTCATGCTGTGGCAAACGCCATGCGTAAATTAGATAAGGCGCAGCCTGCGACTTTGCAGGAATTGGTAAAAGAAAAGGCGATTGAATACATCCCTTTTCCTGATGCCCTCAAAGGCAAGTACCAATGTTTTACTCAAGCAGATTTAACAAAACTGCGGGAGGCAGGCTATCAAGAGCCCTTCCTTAATGTTGAACAAGGTGTCAGCCGTTATATTGAGTGGCTGGAGGCTAATGCTGGATTTTTAGCTAACCCTTTGTAAGCCAGTCAACTTAGCAATACCCTCTTCGTTATCTATGATCCACGTGCATTTTGTGTGCGTGGATTTTTTATTTTATGCGGAGAATATATGTCAAATCATTTGAGCATTAAAGGCACAAACTTTATTAGATCTGTATTGGTAGGCGCAGCTTTAACAATGGCTTCACTAGGGGTAACAAATGCTTCACCCATTAATGTCAATACGGCAACCCAATCAGAATTAGAGAGCATTAAAGGGATTGGTCCTTCGAAAGCAAAAACGATCATTACAGAACGTCAAGAGGGAGGTCATTTTCAAGACGCTAATGATTTACAAAAGCGTGTCCGTGGCATTGGTATGAAATCAGTTGAAAAAATGGTTGATAACGGTTTAACGATAGAGGCGCCAAGCTCCTTTCGTGAGCCAAATGGCCGTACGCAAAAAGAGAGCGGGGCTTCTGGCAGACGCAATTCGCGTCATCAAGCTGGTCAGCGCAATTCGTCAGAGCGTGCTGCGCCACATCGCCGAAATTAAACCCTTTAGAGTGTAAGTCTGCTTATGGCTAAAATGAGGTCATGAGCAAACCTTCCTACCTTACCATTTCACAAACCGTGGGCAATACGCCTTTAGTGCGTCTACAACGCATTCCTGGTCTAGAGAACGAAAAGCGCAATAACGTGATTCTTGGTAAGTTGGAAGGCAATAATCCAGCCGGGTCGGTGAAAGACCGACCTGCGCTGTCTATGATCATGCGCGCCCAAGAGCGCGGTGAGATCAAGCCAGGCGATACCCTGATCGAAGCAACCAGCGGAAATACAGGCATTGCTTTAGCAATGACTGCTGCAATGTTAGGCTACAAGATGATTTTGGTCATGCCTGAAAATCAAAGTATTGAGCGCCGACAGAGTATGGCAGCATATGGCGCGGAATTAATATTGACCGCCGCATCTGGTGGCATGGAGTTTGCTAGAGATTACGCATTGCAATTGCAGCGTGAGGGTCGGGGTAAATTGTTAGACCAATTTGCCAATCCTGATAATCCAAGGGCCCATATTGAAACGACTGGTCCAGAAATTTGGCGTGATACTGATGGACAAATTACCCACTTCGTCTCTGCAATGGGAACTACTGGCACGATTACTGGTGTTTCTACATATCTGAAGTCCAAAAATCCTGCCATTCAGATTATTGGTGCGCAGCCCGAAGAGGGGTCTCAAATTCCCGGCATACGTAAATGGGCTCCTGAGTATCTTCCAAAAATCTATGAGGGAGAACGTGTCGATCGTATTGAGTATGTGACCCAAGCGGACGCTGAAGATATGGCTCGGCGCTTAGCGGCTGAAGAAGGTATTTTTTGTGGCATCTCCGCCGGTGGTGCCTTGGTTGTTGCACTGCGCATTGCAAGGCAGGTAGAAAATGCGACGATCGTTTTTATCGTATGCGATCGCGGTGATCGCTACTTGTCGACGGGTGTATTCCCCGCTTAGTGACCTTTTGCCTTTTTCTTCGCAGCAGGTTTTTTGATTTTTGATTTCTCTGTAGCACTCTTTGAATTTGGGGTTTTTATGTTTGCCTCAACGGGAACGACACTGCTATTTTTATATCCAAGTGCTTGTGCAAATTCTGCAACACTTTGTGCGTAAAAGTAACTGCGGTTGTATTGCACAATGGTTAGAAAATTATTCAAGCCAACAAAATATTGCGCTTGGTCTAGCCCATCTTTATCAGGGTAGGGCAGATCAACAATCAGCGCCTTGCTTTGTGGATCAACGCCACCACGTTGAAGATCGCCTTGCTCAGGCAATAGAATTCCCTTTTCAATTAGCGCTGCAACGGTGAATTTCAAGGTAGGTTCGCCATCAGCTAGTTGTTTTGCTGCAGAAATGGCGCTTTCTTGCACGGGAAATGAAATCGGCATCCCCGTTTGCCAGCCATGTTTTTTCATGAAGTTGGCGACACTGGCAATAGCATCTTTTGGGCTTTGCTTGAGATCTACTCGACCGTCTCCGTCACCATCCACCGCAAATTGACGAATGCTACTCGGCATAAATTGTGGGAGACCAATCGCGCCTGCATAAGAACTGTTTTGATTTAGGCAACCCTGAAAGCGGGCCGCATTTACCCCTTGAGAACTATTTTTCGCTGGCAGTTTGCCACCAGCTTCAACCCAACACATAAGGATGAGTTCCTGCAGCTGGTCTTTAAAGAGTTGTTCGCGTGCAAGCTTATTGGGTGTATCAGGATAGCTAAAGGCGAGTGTGGATAAAACATCTTTAACTCGAAAATTACCCGTCTGACGCCCATAAATTGTCTCTATGCCAATAATGGCCACAATAATGGGTGCTGGCACTCCGGAGTCCTGCTCAACTTGGCTCAAAAAGGCTTGATTTTCTTCCCAGAATGCTCTGCCAGCCTTCAGCCGCACCGGCTCTATAAAGCGTTTGCGATAAACCAGCCAGTTTTTCTTGAAGGTGCTCGATGGGGGTAATACCAATTTGCGTATCGAGGGAATCGTTTTAGCATCGGAAAAGCCCATTTCTAGGCTCTGCAAGGGGATTTCTTGGCTTTGTGAGACTTGGTACAGAAGTTTTTCCAAGTTTTCGCTGTAGCGAGTATCTAAAGCCGTATCCTCGATTTGGTTTACGATGGATTGCTCAGTCTTGCTCTGCTGAACCGGCGCCTGAGAGCAGGCTCCTAGAGATAGTGCTAGAAATAAGCAGTAAATCCGAAAGATCATTCGTGAGGCCGGGAGAGATTGAGAATTAGTCACAATGCATTAGATTATAAAAAATGGGGATTAGCTATTAAGGATTTCAACTAATGACAACAGGATATATAACCCACCCAGATTTTTTAAAACACGAGATGGGCAGTCATCACCCTGAGTGCCCAGAACGTATTCAAGCCATTAACGATCAAATGATTCGTAGTGGAATGGATCGTTTTTTACATCATTTGGATGCGCCATTGGCAAGTGAAGATCAATTGGAGTTAGTGCATAGCCCCGATCATATTGCCTTTGTGAAAGAAAAGGCCCCTCAAAGTGGTTATTCCATGCTTGATGGCGACACGATTATGAACCCCCATACTTGGCAAGCTGCATTGCGCGCCGCGGGCGCTGCTATTGCTGGTGTTGATGCTGTGATGAAGGGTGAAGTGGAGAATGTCTTTTGTGCAGTTCGTCCACCAGGTCATCATGCTGAGCCGACACGTTCAATGGGATTTTGTCTGTTTGATAACGTTGCTATTGCAGCGCGTTACGCTATGGAGACTTATGGGATTGAACGCGTTGCCATTATTGATTTTGATGTGCATCACGGCAATGGAACCGAAGCGGCATTTCTCAATGATCCACAGGTCCTGATGTGTAGTATTTTCCAGCACCCTTTTTATCCTTATAGCGGCTTAGATCCTGCAGACAATATGGTCAACGTACCTTTGCCAGCTGCAACTCGCGGTGATGTGGTGCGTGCAGTTGTTGAAGAAAAATGGTTACCAGCACTGCGTAATTTTGAGCCGCAGTTGATCATTATTTCTGCTGGTTTTGATGCGCATCGTGAAGATGATTTGGGTCAATTAGGTTTGGTAGAAGACGACTATGTCTGGATCACCAAGCGTTTAAAAGAAGTAGCTAGGGACTATGCCAATAACCGCATTGTGAGTTGTCTTGAGGGTGGCTATAACTTATCTGCATTGGGTCGCAGTGTCGTAGCGCATGTCAAAGCATTAGCTGACATATAGAGCAAAAGTTAGATTAAGTAACAACAAAAACCAAAAACACAAAACAAAAACACCGATAGTAAAACTGATATTGAAAGAAAACGATGGCAAATATTTACGAACAAGGTTTGGATAAAAATCCTGCGAATTTCACTCCTATTACTCCTCTGTTATTTTTAGAGCGTTCCGCACAAATCTATCCACAGAAGATTGCAGTCATTCATGGCAAATTGCGCCAAACATGGGCACAAACCTACGAGCGTTGCCGTCGCTTGGCTAGTGCGTTGCAAAAGCACGGTGTGGGACTTGGCGACACAGTTGCCGTCATGCTGCCCAACACGCCCCCAATGGTAGAGGCGCACTTTGGCATTCCGATGGCCGGTGCAGTATTAAATGCATTGAACACACGTCTTGATGCTGAATCGATTGCCTTTATGTTGAATCATGGAGAAGCAAAAGTGGTTATTGTGGATCCAGAATTTTCTGGGGTCATGAAAAAAGCGCTCGAGATGGCAAAAAAAGAGAGCGGCCGTGAGTTTTTGGTGATCGACGTGGAAGAGAAAGAGTTTGATGTGCCTGGTGAAAAATTAGGCAAATTGACTTATGAGCAATTGCTAGCAGAAGGAGATCCTGAGTTTGCATGGCAAGTGCCTAGCGATGAATGGCAAGCCATCTGTCTAAACTACACCTCTGGTACTACAGGCAATCCAAAAGGGGTTGTATACCATCATCGTGGCGCAGCGATTAATGCTGTTTCAAATGTGCTTGACTGGGATATTAATAAGCATCCGGTGTACTTGTGGACATTACCTATGTTCCACTGCAATGGCTGGTGTTTCCCATGGACTATTGCTGCGCGCGCCGGTATTAATGTTTGTTTACGGCGTGTTGATGCACAGCATATTTTTGCTGCCATTAAAGAGCATGGCGTTACTCACTATTGTGCGGCACCGATTGTGCACAACTTGTTAGTCAATGCACCAGACGAATTAAAAGTAGGTGTGCCAGCTGGCGTAAAAGGTTTGATTGCAGGTGCAGCGCCTCCAGCTTCAATTATTGAGGGAATGGAAAAGCTCGGTTTTGACTTAACCCATGTTTATGGTTTGACAGAAGTGTATGGTCCAGCCTCAGTCTGTGTGAAGCAAGATGAATGGAATGATCTTGATATTAGTGAGCGCGCTCGTTTGAATGCCCGTCAGGGTGTTCGTTATCACATGCAGCAAGCGATTGCAGTGCTAGATCCAGAAACAATGCAGCCGGTTCCTGCTGATGGTGAAACAATGGGCGAGATTATGTTCAAAGGTAATATTGCTATGAAGGGATATCTCAAGAACGAAAAAGCTACTAAAGAAGCATTTGAGGGTGGCTGGTTCCACTCAGGGGATTTGGCAGTCATGAATCCTGACGGTTATGTGAAGATGAAGGATCGCAGCAAGGACATCATCATTTCTGGTGGAGAGAATATTTCTTCAGTTGAGGTGGAAGATGTGTTGTATCGCCATCCTGCCGTGATTGCTGCGGCAGTGGTCGCCAAGCCAGATCCGAAGTGGGGCGAAACCCCTTGCGCCTTCCTGGAAATTAAGCCAGGGATGGACGTCACCCCCGCAGACATTATTGCCCACTGTAAGCAACACCTTGCTGGCTTTAAGGTGCCCAAGGCGATTGTGTTCTGTGAGTTACCGAAGACCTCGACAGGAAAAATTCAGAAATTTGAACTGCGTAAGCAGGCTGGTTCAGCCTCTGCTATCGATGTGTAATGCGGTGGTGGGAGCGGTAAAATAGCAAATTAACTAATTTAGTAAAAATTAATCGTTTTATTGAGTTCAAGGAATAAAAAAGTCAGATGAAGATCTTAGTCGCTGTGAAGCGCGTTGTGGATTACAACGTGAAGGTTCGTGTCAAATCAGATAATTCTGGTGTTGATATTGCTAACGTCAAAATGAGCATGAATCCTTTTGATGAAATTGCAGTAGAAGAGGCCGTTCGCTTGAAGGAGGCTGGCGTAGCAACTGAAGTGGTGGCAGTTTCAGCAGGAGTAACGCAATGCCAAGAAACATTGCGTACCGCTTTGGCCATTGGTGCTGACCGTGCCGTATTGGTAGAGACGGATGCTGACCTACAGCCTCTAGCGGTAGCCAAGCTTCTCAAGGCGCTGGCCGAAAAGGAGCAGGCGCAGATGATTATTTTGGGCAAGCAAGCGATTGATGATGACAGCAATCAAACAGGTCAAATGTTGGCGAGCTTGATGGATATTCCTCAAGCAACATTTGCATCTAAAGTCGTTGTCGCCGACGGAAAAGCGACTGTGACACGCGAAGTCGATGGTGGTTTAGAAACGATTGCGCTGACTTTGCCAGCAGTGATTACTACGGACTTGCGCTTAAATGAGCCACGTTATGTGACTTTGCCAAATATCATGAAGGCAAAAAAGAAAACCATTGATATTGTGAAACCAGATGAACTCGGTGTTGATATTGCACCGCGCCTGAAAACAATCAAAGTAGAGGAGCCTCCCAAGCGGAGTGCTGGCGCCATGGTTGCTGATGTTGCAGCCTTAGTAGAAAAACTGAAAAACGAAGCGAAGGTGATATAAATGGCTGCTCTTGTAATTGCTGAACACGATAATCAATCATTAAAAGCAGCCACTCTGAATGCAGTTGCAGCCGCTTTGCAATGCGCTCCTGAAGTTGATGTATTAGTTGCAGGTAGTGGCGCGGATGCCGCTGCAGCTGCAGCGGCGCAAATTGCCGGTGTACGTAAAGTCATTCAGGTTGATGCAGCTAATCTAGCTGACCAGTTGGCAGAGCCTTTAGCGGCACAAATTTTATCGATTGCTAATGGATACAGCCATCTATTGGCTCCTGCAACCGCTAGTGGTAAGAATGTGATGCCACGTGTTGCTGCCAAGCTAGATGTTGCACAGCTTTCTGATATCACTAAGGTTGTGTCTGCCGATACTTTTGAGCGTCCTATTTATGCTGGAAATGCAATTGCAACCGTGCAATCTAGCGATCCGGTAAAGGTGATTACTGTGCGTACAACCGGTTTTGATCCTGTAGCTGCCACCGGTGGTTCTGCTGCAGTTGAAAAAGCCGCTGCTGCTGATAGTGCTAGCAAGTCTTCTTTTGTGGGTCGTGAGCTTACCAAGTCTGATCGGCCAGAGCTGACTAGCGCCAAAATTATTGTTTCCGGTGGTCGTGGTTTGGGCTCAGGCGAAAAATATCAAGAGCTTGTTGTACCTTTGGCAGATAAGTTAGGTGCCGCCTTAGGCGCATCCCGAGCTGCAGTAGATGCAGGTTATGTCCCAAATGATTACCAGGTAGGACAGACTGGAAAAATTGTTGCGCCACAGTTATACGTTGCAGTTGGTATCTCTGGTGCGATTCAGCACTTGGCAGGAATGAAAGACTCCAAAGTGATCGTTGCAATCAATAAAGATCCAGAAGCGCCGATTTTTGGTGTTGCGGATTATGGCTTGGTTGCCGATTTGTTTACTGCGGTACCGGAGTTAACTAAAGCCCTCTCGTAATTTTTACTTCAACTGATTTTTATTCGCAGGAGTTGTTATGCCCTATGTAGCCCCCGTCAAAGATATGTTGTTTGTGATGAATGAACTAGCGGGGCTATCTGATGTGGTGGCCTATCCATCTTATGCGGAAGCGGGCGCTGATGTGGATTTAGCGCCAGCAATTTTGGAAGAATCTGCGAAATTTAATCAAGATGTTGTAGCACCTTTAAATTGGGCGGGCGATCAACAGCCAAGCTCCTTAAAAGATGGTGTAGTCACAACGACACCTGGCTTTAAGGAAGCATTTGAGCAGTATGCTCAAGCCGGCTGGCAAGGCGTGATTCATCCACCGGAGTTTGGCGGGCAAGGCCTACCTAAATTGATCTCTACAGCTTGCCTGGAAATGGTCAATGCTGCCAATCTCTCATTTGCGCTTTGCCCTTTATTGACTGATGGCGCTATTGAAGCCTTATTGACTGCTGCAAGTCCAGAGCTGCAAGAGCAATATGTTCCCAAAATGATTTCGGGTGAATGGACGGGTACGATGAATTTGACCGAGCCACAAGCCGGTTCAGATTTATCTATGGTTCGCTCAAGAGCGGTACCGCAAGCTGATGGCACTTACAAAATTTTTGGCACCAAGATCTTCATCACCTATGGTGAGCATGACATGGCCAAAAATATTATTCACTTGGTGTTGGCTCGCACACCGGATGCGCCAGAGGGTGTTAAGGGTATCTCTTTGTTTGTTGTTCCCAAGTTCTTGGTGAATGCTGATGGCTCTCTAGGCGAACGTAATGATGTTCATTGTGTGTCGATTGAACATAAGCTTGGTATTAAAGCGAGCCCAACAGCAGTGTTGCAATTTGGTGATCATGGTGGCGCTATCGGTTACCTCGTTGGTGAAGAAAATCGCGGCCTCGAGTATATGTTTGTCATGATGAATGCCGCTCGTTTTGCAGTGGGCATGCAGGGCATTGCCGTTGCAGAACGTGCTTATCAAAAAGCAGTCCAATACGCAAAAGACCGTGTGCAAAGTCGTGATCTCGCCGGATCTCCTGGCCCCGTCGCGATTATTCATCAACCAGATGTGAAGCGCATGTTGATGACGATGCGTGCATATATTGAAGCTTCTCGTGCGCTTGCT
Source organism: Polynucleobacter sp. (assembly GCF_018500155.2). Lineage (GTDB taxonomy): Bacteria > Pseudomonadota > Gammaproteobacteria > Burkholderiales > Burkholderiaceae > Polynucleobacter. The sequence goes on along the minus strand of NZ_JAHBAK020000013.1, from coordinate 4,879 downwards.
TACTATGCTGCGGCTGCATATGATGCCCAGCATGCTGCACCAGATGAGGCGTCGCGCAAATCCAATCAAGCTATTTATGAGTTCTTAGTGCCCATTGTGAAAGGATTTTCAACTGAGATGTCCATTGAGGTGGCAAGCTTAGGCGTGCAAGTGCATGGGGGCATGGGATTCATTGAGGAGACCGGTGCTGCGCAACATTACCGTGATGCACGTATTTTGACGATTTATGAAGGCACTACTGCGATCCAGGCGAATGACTTGGTTGGTAGGAAAACCGTGCGAGATGGTGGCGCTACAGCGAAAGTGTTATCACAAAAAATTGCCGATACTGAAAAAGAGCTCGCTATGAGCGGTAGTGCAGATGCAAAAGCGGTGCTGAAACAGTTGGCTGTTGGACGTGCTGCATTTGATGAAGCGGTTGCATATATCCTAGCCAATGCAAAATCGGATACGAAAGCAGTCTATGCTGGAAGTTTTGCCTATCTGCGTTTGGCAGGTTTAGTGTTAGGTGGCTGGCAAATGGCGCGTGCATTACTGGCTGCTGAGCGTCTGCGTGATGGCGATCCTGCTTTTTATAATACGAAGATTGCTACAGCCCGTTTCTTTGCGGAAAATTTATTGCCACAAGCACAAGCATTGGCCACTTCCATTGTGGAAGGTGGTTACTCTACAAACGTACTCGAGGTAGAGCAGTTCTAAGTACTTCAATTTAGAAGTTAAGTAAAGCTATCCGCAATTATTGGGATAGCTTTCTTGCTTCATGCAGTTGTGAAATAAAAAATTGCTCGAAGGCGATAGCTAAGAAAGTCATCATGACGCCAGCGCCTAAAACGAGAGAAAAGATGACTGTCAAAATCACGAGCCAACCAGATTGACTACGTTGATCCTCGGTAATATTGGGATTAAATTGTGCATCCCATTTTTCATCTGGTCGTAGGCCAAAGGTAATGGTGGTGAGCCAACTAGCTTCTAGTGCAATAAAGCCAAAAGTTAACAAGACCCAACCTGGCCCAGACTGAAAGTTCGCATCCTTGAGTAAACCCCAGCCAACAAAACCACCGAATAAGGCAAGCAATTGTGTCCATGCCCAAAATGATTTAATACCTTGTAAATAAAAACAATTTAATCCCGTTCCGGGGAAAAATAAGCCGAGCGCACAAAAGACGAGTTTAGATTTTTTCATAAGAGAGCTATTTTGATTTACTTGCTGACAGGTCGTTGGGTAAAGCTCAACACTTCGCGGTCCGTGCCAATGAGAAGCAACTGATCACCGTTTCGAACAATGCTGCGATAGTCATTTAATTCATATAAAAAATCGTTCTCTAATTCCATGCGCTGAGAATTACATGACATTTTGGTGGTCGTAATCTTTTTCAAACTAAAGCCTTTCGTATCTTCATTAAGTTCAGCGGTAAACCGATTACATCCAGTAGAGCCGCTTACACGTTGCCCATTCGCTTCAAAAGTCATTTGGATGGGATTACTAGCCTCCCCAATGGGAATTTGCCGGGTACGGACCTCTCCATAGCTATTGGGCGGTAGGTTCCAGCGAGTAAGTTCCCATTTGGTATTGCGTAACTCGCTACTCGGAGGACTCACTTTAGCCCCGCACGGAGGAATGACATTGGCGCAGGCGGTTAATAGCATCAGACCCATGCTGGAAAGCAGTATGCCAAGCAGTTTTGGATGCCCCCTGAGTGGGGTATTACAGGGCTCTAAATGAAGCATTTTTATATAACTTATTGATTTTTATGTATTTTTTACAGTATTCGCGATTCTATTCTACTGTCTTGAGAGGCAAAATAGGTGGAAGAATGAGGGGTTTTCGTCTAGAATATGAGGTTTTCCGCTTAACCCAACGTTTTGTTGGTGAGTTGGAGCCCAAGATTTTGTAGAAATTTCATTGGGTTGTAATCAACCTGTTTTCATTTTTAGATTTTAAGGAATAAGTATGGTCGTCATTCGACTGGCACGCGGCGGTTCTAAGAAGCGCCCTTTTTACAGCATTGTTGCAACTGATAAGCGCAACCGTCGTGACTCGAACTTTATCGAGCGCATTGGTTACTTCAATCCTAAAGCAGCTGAATCTGAGCAAGCGATGCGTATTGCTCAAGATCGTTTGACTTACTGGACAAGTGTTGGCGCACAAGTATCACCAACAGTTGTACGTTTGATCAAAAATAATCCTGCTGCTTAATTTTTCGATTGCTTGAAGCTTCGACATTCTGTTGATGCTTCAAGTTTCAAAGTTGATCAGTAGTTTGATTTTGGGAAAATAAGGTGGCTTTCAAATGAGTGCACCTTCCCAAAATGAATTCATTGAACTGGGCGCCATTTCTGAGGCGCAAGGTTTGCGAGGGCAAGTGAAGGTTAGACCTCATGCCACTGACCCTGTAGCGCTACTTTCATCTAAATTAGTCTGGCTTTCTTTATTGCCGCGCAAAGACGCGGGTGCTTTGTCATCACCAGGGCAGCCGACTCTAACGCAATATGCTGTCAAGAGTGCAAAGATGCACAGCGGCAACGTGGTATTGGCTTTAGAAGGTATCTCTGATCGTGATCAGGCTCTGGCGCTCAAAGGCGCTCGAGTTTTAGTGACTCGTGATGCTTTTCCAAAAGAGGAAAAAGACACTTATTACTGGGTTGACTTAATTGGCTGCCAAGCAAAAAATCAGCAAGGCGAGTCATTAGGTCATGTGCTCGATGTATCTGAAAATGGTGCGCATGGCGTGATTGCTGTTGGTGATCTTGCCACGAAAAAAATTCAGTATCTCGTGCCTTTTGTGAAAGAAGTAGTGCTCGATGTTGATTTGCAAAGTAAATCCATCACACTTGATTGGCAATTAGATTGGCAATAAAAAGAGACAGAAATTTCACTATGCGCTTTGATGTTGTGACGATCTTTCCAGAAATGTTTTCTGCACTCACGCAGTGGGGTGTCACTGGGCGAGCATGCGAGACATCTTTAGCGAGCGTACATTTGTGGAATCCAAGAGATTTTTGCGCTGATGCTCGCAAGACGGTGGATGATCGTGCTTACGGCGGAGGTCCTGGGATGGTAATGATGGCAAAACCGCTTGAGGATGCTCTTGCTCAGATCCAATTAACCCACCAGAGCGCGAAGGTAGCATCTGGACCTGTTTGCTTGCTAGCCCCTCAGGGTGAGCGTTTTACACAAAAAAAGGCTGCAGAAATCCTTGATCTGGGGAATTTGACCTTGATTTGTGGTCGTTATGAGGCAATTGACCAACGATTTATTGATCGGAATGTGGATTTTCAGCTTTCCTTGGGGGATTTTGTGCTTTCTGGCGGCGAAATACCCGCTATGGCGGTCATGGATGCGGTTATTCGGCTGATTCCTGGAGCGCTTGGGGATAGCGAATCAGCGGCCCAGGATAGCTTTATAAACGGGCTTTTGGACCATCCACACTACACCCGACCCGAGATTTACGAAAATTTATCGGTTCCAGATGTGCTTTTGGGCGGACATCACGCTAAAATAGCGGATTGGCGTCGGCAGAAGTCTTTAGAGCTGACGTTCAGGCTCAGGCCAGATTTAATTGAATCGGCCAGAGCAAATGGGTTGCTAACCCGAGAAGATGAACAATTTCTTCGCTCATTGTGATGACTATCAAAAGTCTGCAGTAGTGAATAGGTGGTTTAGATTTTGGTTTAGTGAAATGGTTTTAACTACATCCTCTATTAGGTCCGATGATTTAGGTCTCGGGATAAAACGCTAATACGATGTTTAAGGATTAAAAATGAATTTAATTGCAAAAATTGAGCAAGAAGAAATTGCTCGCTTAAGCGCTAACAAAACATTGCCTAGCTTTGCACCTGGCGATACAGTAGTAGTGAGCGTGAACGTTGTTGAAGGTACCCGTAAACGTACCCAGGCTTTTGAAGGCGTTGTGATTGCAAAGCGCAATCGTGGACTCAATTCCAGCTTCATCGTGCGTAAGATTTCTTCTGGTGAAGGTGTTGAGCGTACTTTCCAAACTTATTCTCCATTGATCGCTAGTGTAGAAGTGAAGCGTCGCGGCGATGTACGTCGTGCGAAGTTGTACTACTTGCGCGATCGTTCAGGTAAGTCAGCACGTATTAAAGAAAAGTTGCAGGCGCGTAATAAGGCGGCTGCGGCAACTGCTGCAGAGTAATCCTCTTGCTGCTCTCAACAAAGGCGGCCTAGGTCGCCTTTTTTGTTGCCTTAGAATACCTCTATGCCCAAAATTTCCAAACCTGAAGATGACGCGATCAATGTCGCCGCCCCAGTAGGTTTTGATGCGCAGGCCATTCCGATTCATGAGGTTTGTCTTCATGACAAAAAGGTTTCTTCTCAATTATTGGAGCCAACTGCTTTAAGGGAGAGACTTCAGAATCCACCACAATGGCAGCCGGAAATCACCGATGAAAATCGTCACGTGATTGCCGCCGATATCATCGCTAAACGACAGGCTGCAGGTAAGGTCACGCGAGCAGCTGTATTAATCCCTTTGTTATTGAAAGAGGAAGGGCTTACAGTTCTGCTAACCCAAAGAACCAATCATTTGCGTGATCATGCTGGGCAAATTAGTTTTCCAGGTGGGCGCATGGATCCACAAGATCTAACGCCAGACGATACCGCTTTGCGAGAAAGTCAGGAAGAGATTGGTCTTGATCCAAAGCGGGTGGAAATTATTGGGTACCTGCCACAATACTTGACGGTTTCGGGGTATAGCGTCACCCCGGTGGTGGGCTTGGTCCAGCCACAGGCAGAATATGTCTTAGACGAGTTTGAGGTGGCAGATGTTTTTGAGGTCCCCTTACATTTTTTGCTCGATCCTGCCAATCATCAGGTCAGATTGGGGCAAAGTGAGCAGGGTGGCCGCCGTTTTTATTC
>NZ_JAHBAK020000068.1 GCF_018500155.2 Polynucleobacter sp. | reverse complement strand
GCAACTGGAGGCTCAAATGGAGCTCAAGCGCAAAATTCAACAAGCGCTTATTTATCCCATGATTACCCTTTGCAGTTCCGTTTTGCTGGTCGTAGTGATGCTGATCTGGGTGATACCGGTATTCAAAGATGTTTTTGGCCATTTTCAGGCAGATTTACCAATACCCACCAAGATGCTCATTCACCTTTCTTCTGCAATGAATACCTATTTTTTAGAAGCTGCCGCCTGCATGATAGGTGGCAGTCTTTTCATGCTAGCGGCATGGCAAAAGTCACTAGGCTTTCAAAGAAAGTTTGATCAATGGAGTCTTCGCATTCCGGTTTTAGGAAATTTATTACGTTTGGCCGCATTAACGCATTGGTGCCGAATTTTAGGCCACCTTTTAGAATCTGGACTTGCACTACCAGAAGCCCTACGAGTTACGGCGCAATCTTCCAATCATTGGCTAAGTCATGATTTAAGTGCCGAGGTATTCAAACATCTCACCAGAGGTTGGCCTCTTGGAGAGGCGTTAAAAAAAGCGGATCCCCATAGATACTTATTTGATTTTGAAACTCTACAACTACTCCACATTGCAACAGAAAGTGGCTTTCTTCCACAAATGCTAGTTAAGCGTGCGACTACTCTTGGGTCTTTGCTTAGTGGCCAACTTAATCATCTTGGTCAAACTTTAGAGCCCTTGCTCATCATGATCGTTGGCATCATTATTGGTGGAATTGTGATTACCCTCTATCTACCCATATTTCATTTAGGTCAAGTTGTTTAATGCCCTCACTATTGACTATCGACACTATCCGTCTTGCCCTGATATTGACATTGCTCTATTTGGCATATGTTGATCTTCGTACATTTCGTCTACCGAATGCCATCACTTTTCCCATGATTTTCTTGGGATTGATTTTTAATTTTTACTCGACTGCAAAATTGACCAACTTTTTCGATGCCGTCACAGGGTCTGTGCTTGGGTATGTTTTTATTTGGGGCTTGAATGAAATTTACTGGCGACTTAAGAAGCAGCATGCCATTGGCATGGGGGATGCAAAACTCTTGGCTGCCCTTGGAGCATGGCTAGGATTGAGTGCGTTAGTCAATATTCTCTTCTTTGCCTCAATCGGAGGAATCATTGGCGGTCTCATCTGGCTAAAGATGCATCAAAAATCCATCCGGTCCGCATTCCCTTTTGGACCTTTTATCGCCATTGCTGGCATTATTGAGTTGTTATGGCCACAACTCCTTCAAACCCGATTGCTGAGCAGCTTGATTTAAGCCACTTAAAGGGATCTACCCTATTGATTGGTTTAACAGGAGGCATTGGCTCGGGCAAAACTACAGTTAGTGACTTATTGGGCAAATTAGGCGCAGGCATTGTTGATACCGACCTCATTGCACATCAAATCACTGCAGCCAATGGAGAGGCAATGCCAGCAATTGAGCAGCAATTTGGGCAAAGCTTCATTGATCCGATAGGCGCTTTGGACAGAACCAAAATGCGCGCCTTGGTTTTTACTAACCCGGAGGCCAAAAAAACCCTGGAGGCCATTACTCACCCTCTGATACGCCAGGAAACAATCAAGCAAGCTCAAGCATGGATAACTAAAGGTGCGCCATACATCGTCTTTGTCGTTCCATTGCTGATTGAGTCTGGCTCCTGGCGAGATCTGCTTGACCTGCTAGTCGTCGTGGATTGCCCTGAGGATGCTCAAATTGCAAGAGTGGTGCAGCGCAGCAATTTATCCCCAGAGGAAGTAAAAAGGATTATTCACAGTCAAGCATCTCGTGAAGAGCGCCTGGCTTATGCAGATGTAGTTATTGAAAATCAAGAGGACCTTTCTGTTTTAAATGCAGAAGTCATGCAATTGCACCAAAAAATCCTCAAGATTAAGAAAGGTCGGTCCAGTTCGTCATAGAATATGGGCTTGTGATTGTCTACGAATACCCCTTCAATGAATTAGTTCGAAGCATGCTTCGACTGGAGTATTTGTTCGCCCGCTTTAATCACTTTACGCGCTCAGATGATCCTGAACTACATCACAATGCGATTGCGATTTTGTTTGATCTTGGCGATATTGGCGCCCGTGGCGACATCAAATCACTTTTACTCAAAGAATTTGAGCGTCAGAAATATGCGCTCAATGGGCTAAAGTCTTCCCAAAAAGTGGATCAAGAAGCGCTTTCGCAAACATTAGCAGAAATTGATGGCATCGCCACCAAAATCAATCAATCCGCAGGACGACCCAATCTCGCTATTTCTGAAAGCGAGTGGCTTAACGGAATTCGTACGCGCTTAAATATCCCAGGCGGAACAAGTCCAATTGACTTACCCAGTTATCACGCTTGGAAAAATAGCCCTTCTAGTGAACGTCGCTCGTTACTAGAAAATTTTCTAATTCCACTATTACCATGGCAAGAAGCTTGTCAGTTATTTTTACGTTTACTGCGTCAATCAGGCGAAGCTAAAGATGTGGTTGCGCATAGCGGATCATTTCAGCAAGCGCCCTCAGGCAAGGTTTATCAATTGATGCGCATCGCAGTGGAAGATGACACTCTTTTCTCTGAAATCAGCGCCAACAAATACTTGCTATCAGTACGCTTCATGCAGGCAGATCGGGATAAAAAAGCGCAGCCCGCTAACAAGGATGTGCCTTTTAAACTGACCCTTTGCCAGTTCTAGCGCAATAAGGCCTTAAGCCGCTCCAGCATTGGCCAAGCGGCCGGTAACAGCGGCTCAACACTAGGCTTTTCAGCACTTAATAATTCCCAAGATAGGGCTTGACCCTCGCATCCAGAAGGCGTGCCAATCCAGTCACGAATAATGCTCACATGCAGCCGAACATAAGCATGAGGATAGTCATACTCCAGAATAGTTAACTCTGTATTAGATTGAATTTCAATTCCAAGCTCCTCGCGTAATTCACGCGCAAGTGCTTCAAAAACTGTCTCACCTTTTTCAATCTTTCCACCTGGCACCTCCCAGTAACCAGCGTAAGGCTTACCAGCAGGTCTTTGCCCTAAAAGATAGCGACCCGATTGATCAAGCAAAATACCAGCAGCGACTTCAGTAATAGGTCGACTATTTTGATTCACAAGAACGAATTTGTCTAAGCATGTGATCCAGCCCAGTGCTTTGCAAATTGCCATGCAACGCGACCAGATCGGGAACCACGTTCCAATGCCCACACCAGAGCCTCTGGTCGAGCTTCTTCAATTTGTTGAGCGGTCAAGCCAAAATGCTCCAACCAATGTCCAACAATAGCCAAATATTCATCTTGCTTTGGCGGATAAAACGATAACCACAACCCAAAACGCTCTGATAAAGAAATTTTTTCCTCAACTACCTCGCCCGGATGTATCTCGCCATCATCACTATGAACATACCCCTCGTTGTCCTTCATATACTCAGGCAATAAATGGCGACGATTGGAAGTGGCGTAGATCAATATATTGTCAACTTGGGCAGAGACTGAGCCATCTAAGGCTGATTTCATGGCCTTGTATCCTGACTCACCATCCTCAAAAGACAAATCATCACAAAAAATAATAAAGCGCTCGGGGCGCTCTGCCAGTAATTCCGTGATGTCAGCCAAATCCGCTAGGTGCTCTTTTTCAACCTCAACCAATCGCAGGCCTTGGTTTGCGAACTCATGCAGACTAGCTTTGATTAAAGATGACTTACCGGTACCGCGCGCGCCTGTTAGCAAAATATTATTTGCAGGCTTTTTTTGAATGAAATTTTTCGTATTTTCCCGAATGGCATCTCTTTGGCGATCAATATTTTTCAAGTCTTCGAAGGTGATATCAGCAACATGTTTGACGGGTTGCAAAAAGCCAATACTGCCAAAAATACTATCTCGACGACGCCATCTAAATGCTGTTGCAGATTTCCATTGCTCTTGCGTCAATGGTTTAGGTAAAAATGTCTCTAAATGGTCAATGAGACGATCAAATTTTTCACTCATGGAATCGATTCTTTTTAAGAGCGGTAGTCTGCATTGATAGAAACATAGTCATGAGACAAATCGCATGTCCAGATTGTTTGAGCCGCAGAGCCTCTACCTAAATCAATCTTGACAGCAATCTCTTGGGCTGCCATTACCTTTTGCCCATCTTCTTCTTGATAACTTGGGTTGCGTCCACCATCTTTAGCTACCCACACATCACCAAGCCACATTTGTACACGGCTAACATCTAGATCCTGAATTCCTGCGTAACCAATCGCTGCAAGAATACGACCCAAATTCGGATCGCTGGCAAAAAAAGCTGTTTTCACTAAAGGAGAGTGCGCTACCGCTTTAGCCACTAAACGGCATTCTTCAGCTGTTTTTCCGCCCACCACCTCAATGGCCATGAATTTACTAGCACCTTCTCCATCTCGCACAATCATCTGCGCCAATTGCCTAGCTAAGGTGACTAAAGCCTCTCTTACGAGTGCATAAGATGGGTCATTGGGCGATTGAATTTGCACCGAAGATTGCCCAGTCGCCATGATGATAAAAGAATCATTGGTTGACGTATCCCCATCAATAGTAATGGCGTTAAAAGATAAATCGGCAACCTCTTTTGTTAAATCTTTTAATAATCCAGGCGCAAATCCGGCATCAGTTGCAATAAACCCCAACATAGTTGCCATATTGGGATGAATCATTCCCGCGCCCTTGCAGATACCTGTAATGGTGACTAAACCTTCAGGTGTGTTTACAGTAAGCGAGGACGCTTTTGGCTGGGTATCGGTGGTCATGATGGCCTCTGCTGCATCAAACCAATGATTCTCTCCAAGATCGGCAACCGCTCTTGGTAGGGCATCAATAATCTTCTGAATGGGCAGCGGCTCCAAAATGACGCCAGTGGAAAACGGCAAAATTTGCTCGGGGTTAATTTTTAAATCTTTCGCGAGAGCAGCGCAAGTCTGCAAGGCATGCTTCATACCCTGCTCACCCGTACCTGCATTGGCATTACCTGTATTTACCACTAGTGCGCGAATCTCACCATTGCGACCATCCTGCGCTAAGTGTTCACGACACACCTGCACGGGAGCGGCACAGAAGCGATTTAAAGTAAAAACGCCGGCAACCTGAGATCCCGGCGTAAGCGTCATGACTAGCAAGTCCTTACGGTTAGCCTTTTTAATTCCGGCTTGCGCAATGCCCATTTCAAAGCCTTTCACAGGCTTGAGGTCAGCTTTTTGAGGGAGAGGTAAATTGACGGCCATAAACAAACTCAAATTAGATAAATCAACAGAATGAGGCCTTTAGCCTCCACCCCTCCGAGTATAAAGATCAAATCTTCTCATGGCGGACTCAACTTGGTCATTGCTCAGATTTTGGGCAAATGAAAAATGCAGCTCCATCACCGGGATATGCAGCAATGCAATTTTGCGGCTTGGATAACTACGTCCAGAAATGTGAATGAGGGGGCGATCAGAATTGAGTACGATGTGATCATCTACCTCCACTCTTGCTGAAGCATAAAGATCACCCAAAGCTTGGGGTAGCCAGCGGACTAGATCCTCCTTGGAGCAACCCATTTCTCTTTTTAATGAATACATAGAGAACAAGGCTCAATCTTTAGCCACCGGCAACTGGAGGACAAATCGCTAAGGCATCTTTATCTTGAAGTACATATTGATCGCGTTGATCGGGTTTTACATAAACCCCATTGACCATGACCAAATGAGCAGACTGACTGGGAATATTGTGCAATCGAATCATGTCGCCAATAGTGCTGCCCTCAGGGACTTCTAGATCGGCCTCAATGGCATTCTTTTTATTTGAAGGTAGATAGCTTGCCAGGCTGGCAAACAACTTTAGGGTAACTTGCATGCCTAAAGCTTAATTCATCCAGGTCGATTGCGCTTGGCCTTTAGCTAAATAGGCTTCCATTGCTTTGATGGGTTCATGTATTAATACTTTCTTCCATTCACCCAAAGCCACCTTACCCTGAATTAATCCTCGTAAAACGCCAATATGTTCGGTCATGCCCACGCAGGTGGCACCAATCAACACATCCCCTAAAAACTCTAGGCGAATATATTTATATCCCAACGGGTCAACCATTTCGACATGGTCCCCTCCCGGCGCACCCGACCACAAACCAAAAGAAGAGGAAATTAAGCCCAAGGTATCGAGCACATTAATTTGCAATGCCCCCAAACTTTGCGCATTACCACCGGTCATATTGATAGCCGCAATTCTGGCTTGCTCGGCAGCATTTGGCTGGATGGCATTCACAATGCGAGCGCCTGTTGAAAAATCAATACTTTCAGTCACGTCACCCGCAGCATAGATATCTTTTACCGATGTTTGCATCTGCTCATTGACTAATACGCCTCGGTCAATTTGTAGGCCTGAACTATTTAAATAATCAATATTCGGACGAACACCGGTTGCAGAAATGACTAAATCCACTTCAAGAGATTTTCCGTTCGAGAGTTGTACATTTAAAGCCGATCCAGCCTTGCTAATTGACTCTACCTTGGTATCGGTAAATACCTGAACGCCTTTATCTTGCACCCATTGCTTAATCATCCCGCCAGCTACTGCGGTCATCATACGAGGCACCATACGGTCCCCCATTTCTACAACAGTCAGGTCAACTTTTTGACTAGCCAGCGCCTCCAAGATAATGCAGCCAATAAAGCCCGCACCCATTTGGAGAACCCGCGCACCTGGTTTAGTAATTTGAGCGATTGCGCGCGCATCTTCTAGAGTCCAACAAGGGTGTACTCCTGGTAAATCAATGCCTGGAATTGGTGGTTGGATAGGTACTGAACCGGTTGCAATTAAAAGCTTATCGAAGGAAATGGGTTTTCCTTCTTGCCCTGCCAAAAATAGTTTTTTAGCGTCCGGGTCGATAGATATCACTTGCCCATGAACTTGCTCGATCTTTAAATTCTCAAAATGATTTGGCTCTTTTCTTAGATAGGTTCCTTGTTCATTAATATTGCCGATTAATAAATAAGGGATTGCCATCCGAGAATAAGGTGGAGCATTTTCAGAACCAATGAGCACGATCTCATCCTGTGGCGCTCGCCCACGAATCGTTTCAGCAGCAATAACGCCTGCTGGCCCATTGCCTACAATGACATGCTTCATTGCCAAAGATTACAAACCTAAGCGCTTCAAGGTTTCTGCACTTGGACGCCCCTCAGCGTCCCAGCCACGAATCTTGTAATACTCAGGCAGCATGGTGTCCAGACCACTGACAGTCCCTTTGCCAGGACCCGTCTTCGCAGCTTCGGTCATCAAACGTTTTGGCAATTTATCGTCTTTTGCTGTAAAGCCTGCACGATTATTAAAATCGCGCTCCATATTCCAAATACGCTCTCCAATCGTTGTTAAATTCTCCACGGTAAATTCATCTCCACAGGCAGCTTGCAATTGTGGAGCAACGTCCGCAAGGGTCCAAGCAAAGCTAGTGAAAATGCAGATACCAGCAGAATCAAACGCAGCCGTTGCATCTTGAAAGGCTTTTACCAATTCTGGTTTGCCTTGAGTATCAGCTGGCTCGGTTTTCACCGGAATACCCAACACTTCAGAAGCAATGGTGTAACCACGGAGATGGCAGGCACCTCGATTCGAGGTTGCATATGCTAGGCCGATTCCTTGAATCACGCGACCATCGTAGGCTGGGAACTCTTGGTTTTTTACACTCATCGATAAATCTGGATGACCATATTTTTTGGTCAAGCGCGCAGACCCCAAACCCAACTCTTTACCAAAACCAGTACCGTTGGCTGTAATCTCTGCAAAATAGCACAAGGCTTTTGCTGACCCAAATGGCGCCTCTATTCCTAATTGCTCTTTAGTAAGAACTCCCATCTCATAGAGTTCCATGACGGCACCAACGGTAGCGCCAAACGAAATTGGGTCAAAACCATCTTCATTGCAAAGCATATTTGCATACTGCAATGCCTCAAGATCATTGACGCCATTCGCAGCACCCAATGCCCATGCTGCCTCATACTCTAATCCGCCACTTGCACCAAAGTATTGGGGCTTATTCTCAACCGTGAAATGGGTCTCATCAATCTTAGAAATACGCCCACACGCAATGGTGCATCCAAAGCATGCTTGATTGGTTACTAAATGCGACTTTCCATCTGTAGCTCGTGGAGCTGCCATGGCTTCAGCAGAAATATCTTTGGCGCCATCAAACTGAACATCTTGATGGTTTCGAGTCGGCAATCCACCAACTTCATTAATCACGTTCATTAAAACCTGAGTGCCATATGCAGGCAAACCTTGGCCGGTCACTGCATTTGAGGCGAGCACAGCTTTTGCAGCGGCACTTGCAGCCATAAAACCTTTGGGATCTTTTAAGTTTCCTACGCCTTTCGTTCCTCTCACTGCAATTGCTTTGAGATTTTTGCTACCCATAACAGCACCAACTCCAGAGCGTCCAGCTGCACGATGCAAATCATTCACGACTGCTGCGTAAAGCACTTGATTCTCACCGGCACGACCAATACATGACACTTTCATTTGTGGGTCTTGATGCTTAGCCTTAATGGCTGGTTCGGTTTCCCAAACAGTTTTTCCCCAAAGATCAGAGGCGTCAACCAATTGCGCGTTATCGTCCTCAATTAATAAATAGACTGGCTTGGGTGACTTTCCTTCAAAAATCACCATATCCCATCCAGCCATCTTGAGCTCAGCACCCCAATAGCCGCCTGAGTTTGAACAAGCAATTGCACCAGTAAGAGGCCCTTTTGTCACCACCGTGTAACGACCACCAGTAGAGGCCATCGTGCCAGTTAGCGGGCCTGTCGCCCAAATGATTTTATTTTCAGCTGATAGGGGATCTGTTTTAGGATCCAACTCTTCAACCAAATACTTTGAGGCCAAGCCACGAGATCCCAAATACTCTTTTGCCCACTTCATATTCAGTGGTTCGGATTGGCAAGTGCCCTTACTTAAATTAACGCGGAGAATTTTTCCAGCCCATGACATGATATTTTTTCCTATGCTTTATTTATTCGCGGCGACTTGATTGCCAAGCTTATCGGCCCACTCACGCATCTTGTCTAAGCCAGTCCAATCGGCATCAACATATGTAATCGCCTGAGTTGGGCAAGCAGTTGCACAAGCAGGGTCTCCACCACATAAATCACACTTTTGTACTTTTCCAGTATCTTGAACATAATTAATCGTGCCGAATGGGCATGAAATCGTGCACACCTTGCAGCCTACGCAGGTATCGTCTGACACCACTTTTGCCCCAGTTGTGAGGTCAACACGAATGGCATCTACTGGGCAAGCCTGTAAACACCAAGCTTCTGCACACTGAGTGCAGGTGTAAGGCACCTTCTTGCCAGTCAGGTGAAACTCAAACACCTTAATGCGCGATTTAGAGGTATTGAACACACCATAGTGCTCATAACTACAGGCCATTTCGCACTGCAGACAGCCGGTACATTTATCTGCGTTTATTTGCAGGGACTTTTGCATACCAATTCCTTTTGCGTATAAATGCAATTTTTTGCATATAAGCGATCATACTCAAACAAATTCCGCTCCAAGAATAGCTAGGGAAAGCCCTAGAAAATAGGCAAAAAATAAGGGGGCGCAAGCCCCCTTATTGCAATCGAAAATGTTTCCCTAAAAATTTAGGTCAGTGCACCGCAACAATTTTTATACTTCTTGCCGCTGCCACAAGGACATGGATCATTACGCCCCACTTTCGGCCCAGTTCGAATAGGTGCCGCTTGAATATTTACACCATCTCCTTGAGCGCCAGGATCAACATTCTCATTGTCAGCATCAGCATGCTGGTATTGAAGATCTTTTACCTTTGCCAAATCTTCGACCATCGACTCAGATGCCTGATCTAATTCAGTTGCGCTACGAATCTGCACTGTCATGATGCTTTTCACAACATCATTTTTAATGATGCCTAAAAGCTCGCCATAAAGCTCAAATGCCTCGCGACGATATTCTTGTTTAGGATCTTTTTGGGCATAGCCCCGCAGATGAATACCCTGGCGCAAATGATCCAAAGCTGCCAAATGCTCTCGCCAATGAGTATCAAGACTATAAAGAAGCACTGAGCGCTCAAAACTAGCAAATGATTCTCTGCCAGCCAAATCAACCTTTGCGTCATAGACCTCTTTTGCAGCAGCCAATACGCGCTCGACTATCTCTGACTCATCCACACTGGCAGATGCTTCAACCCATTTTTGCAAATCTACTGAAAATCCCCAGTCATTTGCTAGTGCATTTTCTAAGCCCGGCAGATCCCATTGCTCTTCCATAGACTCTGCAGGAACATAAAACGCGCAGATCGTACGCAAAACATCCTCGCGAAGATTGGCAATCAAATCTCCAACATCTTTACTTTCAAGAACTTCATTTCTGAGGCGATATGTTTCCTTGCGCTGATCATTGGCAACGTTATCGTATTCAAGTAATTGCTTACGAATATCAAAGTTACGGCCTTCCACTTTGCGTTGCGCCGACTCAATTGAGCGAGTGACCATGCCAGCTTCAATGGGCTCACCATCAGGCATCTTTAAGCGATCCATTACCGCACGCAAACGATCCCCCGCAAAAATACGCAATAAAGGATCATCTAAAGATAGGTAAAAGCGTGAGGAACCTGGGTCGCCTTGACGTCCAGAGCGACCTCTTAATTGATTATCAATTCGGCGACTCTCATGACGCTCTGTACCAATAATATGAAGACCACCTGCCGCGAGAACTTGGTCATGAATGCTTTGCCATTCATCCTGAAGTTGCCCGATTCTGCTTGCTTTCTCAGCAGCTGAAAGCGATTCATCGGCCTCAATCAGAGCAGACTGCTTGCCCACATTGCCTCCAAGAACAATGTCCGTTCCACGACCCGCCATATTCGTGGCAATCGTAATCATCTTGGGACGACCTGCTTGAGCAATGATTTCTGCTTCGCGCGCATGTTGTTTTGCATTCAACACTTGATGCGGCAACTTGCGCTTATCCAAGAGATTGGAAATTAATTCGGAGTTCTCGATCGATGTAGTACCCACCAGGACTGGCTGACCGCGTTCATAACAATCTTCAATGTCTTTAATCACTGCGTCATAACGTTCGCGTGATGATTTATAGATCTGATCTTGCTTATCTTTTCTTTGACTGACTCGATTAGGGGGAATGACGACCGTCTCAAGGTTATAAATTTCTTTGAACTCGTAGGCTTCGGTATCAGCGGTACCCGTCATGCCCGCTAATTTTCCGTACATCCTGAAATAGTTCTGGAAGGTAATAGTTGCTAAGGTTTGATTCTCATTTTGAATCGGTACCCCCTCTTTCGCCTCCACTGCCTGATGCAAACCATCGGACCAGCGTCGACCTTGCATTAAGCGCCCCGTGAACTCATCAACAATAATGACTTCTTTATTTTGTACAACGTAATGTTGATCACGGTTATATAAAGTATGTGCGCGCAAAGCAGCGTACAAGTGATGCATCAAAGTGATATTTTGTGGTGAGTACAATGAATCGCCGTCGTTCAACGCGCCAATCTGCACCAATATTTGCTCAGCTTTATCGTGACCACGCTCGGTTAAATAAACTTGCTGGGATTTTTCGTCCACCCAGTAGTCGCCAGGCTTTTCAACCCCAGTACCATCAGCTTTTTCTTCGCCAATCTGGCGCTCCAAATGCGCTGGCAGCTGATTCATTTTGATATATAAATCAGTATGGTCATCTGCTTGACCTGAAATGATGAGTGGAGTGCGCGCTTCATCAATCAATATGGAATCGACTTCATCAACGATGGCATAAGCAAGCCCGCGTTGAACTCGTTGATCCACGTCTTGGACCATGTTGTCGCGCAAGTAATCAAATCCGAATTCATTATTGGTGCCGTACGTAATATCGGCTGCGTACGCTTCTTGCTTTGCCTTGTGATCCATCTGCGAGAGGTTCACACCCACTTTCATGCCCAAAAAGTGATACAGCTTGGACATCCACTCGGCATCACGTTGTGCCAAGTAATCATTTACCGTAACAACGTGAACACCTTTACCAGTTAGCGCATTTAAATACACCGGTAGAGTTGCAGTTAAAGTTTTGCCCTCGCCCGTTCCCATTTCAGCGATCTTGCCCTGATGCAATGCAAGGCCACCCATCAGCTGAGCGTCAAAGTGACGCATTTTCATCACTCTGACACTGGCTTCACGAACAACGGCAAATGCTTCAGGCGCAATATCATCTAATGACTCACCATTCGCTAGGCGAGACTTAAATTCAGCAGTTTTCGCAGAGAGTGCGGCATCATCCAAAGACTGCAAAGCAGGTTCGAATGCGCCAATTTTGGCGACGACCTTACGATACTGTTTTAATAGGCGGTCGTTACGACTGCCGACCAGGGTTTTAAGAAGACCGATTACCATGGGATATTGAAGAAAATGGAGTCCTTGAGTTTATCACCCGCAACCCTATTTTTTTATGAACTTTGTCCCCAAATCCCCTCGTAAGCAAACAGCCCATGAATGGCTCGATTACCTGCGTAAACCCAATGGTATTGGGGGGGTTTTGGCCAAAACAGAAAACTTAGCCAAACTGCGAATAACTCTACAAAAAGCACTTGAGGTCCTAAACCTTGGGCACCTAAGCACCAAGATTGAGGTGAGCTGGCGCACTGAGAGTCAAAATGAGTTACTTTTTTTGGTTGGGAGCGCCACCGTCGCCAATCGGCTCCAGCAAATTTTACCTAGCCTAATCAATGAGTTAGGAAAATTAGGTGTCTATTGCAAGACCATCAAAATCAAAGTCAGACCCATTTCAGTCTGGGAAATAAAACCTCGCACCACTGACCAAAAGGACCATCAACCCAAAACACTGAATACGGCAGCAAGAAAATCTTGGGAAGAATTACTGGACAAGCTTAGCCCTGGTTCAGAGCTATATAAAGCAGTAGAGCAATTATTGAGAAAAAAGCCTTAATCAATTGGCCTTAAAAGAACAATGGCTGACTTTCTTGGGAATAGGCGTCAGGAGCCTTACTCTGGGTAAAGGTACTTATTTCATAGGTTGTTGGATCTTCCAGCAACTTTCTCAAAAGCGCATTATTGAGCGCATGGCCTGACTTTTCAGCAACATAAGCACCAACAATTGGATGGCCTACCAAATAAAGATCGCCAATGGCATCCAGTATTTTGTGACGCACAAACTCATCTTCATAACGAAGTTCTTCGTTATTCAAAATGCGATGCTCATCTAAAACAATTGCATTATCTAAACTACCACCTCGCGCAAGACCCATTTCCCTTAATGCCTCAACCTCATGGGCAAATCCGAATGTACGCGCACGACCAATTTCACTTCGGTAAGCGTGCTCAGCAAAATCTACGATAAAACGTTGACCCGTTTTATCTACCGCAGGATGCTTAAAGTCGATAGTGAAATCCAACTTAAATCCAAAGAATGGTTCAAGGCGAGCAAGCTTATCTCCATCTCTCACTTCTACCGGTTTTTTGATCACCACAAATTGGCGAGGCGCTTCTTGCTCAACAATGCCAGCAGACTCAATCAAGAATAAAAAAGATGCCGCACTGCCATCCATGATGGGAACTTCTTCGCCATCTAACTCAATCAAGAGATTATCTAATCCTAAGCCCGCACAAGCTGATAACAGATGCTCAACCGTAGACACTCGTACACCATCTTTTTGGATAACAGATGCCAGTCTTGTGTCACAAACCGCCAATGCAGTAGCGGGAACAACAGCCTGCTCCGGCGTATCAACCCTAACAAACTGAACCCCAGAATTAGCAGGCGCAGGTTTTATAGAGATCGTCACTTTGCGACCCGAATGCAAACCGATTCCCACTGTTTTAACAGGGGTAGCAATCGTTCTTTGTTTCATCATCATGACATCTCTATGTTCAATGAGCTTGATATAAAAGCGTATTACAACTTTTTCAGTATAGAAGCTGCATCACTCACTTCAAATTTTCCTGGAGCTTCACGATCTAAACTCTTTACAACTCCATCTTCAACAATCATGGCATATCGATCAGAGCGAACCCCTAAGCCACGAGCGGTTAGATCTAGCTCTAGCCCGACTTTCTTAGTGAACTCGCCGCTACCATCACCCATCATGCGAATCTTTTTTCCTACTTTTTGATCACGACCCCAAGCTCCCATTACAAATGGGTCATTGACAGAGACGCACCAAATTTCATCAACACCTTTAGCCTTGATTGCATCGCAAAGCTCGACATATCCGGGAACATGTTTGGCAGAACACGTAGGGGTAAATGCACCAGGTAATGCAAAGATAACAATCTTTTTTCCTGCAACTAACTTATCCACCTCAAACGCATTAGGACCAATAGCGCATCCTTCTGACTCTTCATTAAAAAATTCATAAAGAGTAGCGTTTGGTAATTTTTGTCCAACAGTAATCATGATGTCTCCAATAGGTCAGTGTTAGGAAGGATGCCAACGCAAGCGCAGGATTCGTCGTCCGGAGGGGCGCTGCGCTGGCATTTCGCAATAACCTATTGTATTAAGCAGTCAATTAATCTGCTTGTTTACGCAAAAAGGCAGGGATTTCATAATAATCAGCCCCTTTATCAAGCAAGGTCTTTGCTTGTGGAGAGCTATCCGCACCTAATGTTGGCGCAGCAGTCGCTTCACGAGAGCTACGAAACACCCTTGGTAAATCATATTGACTGTAATCCACTCCCCCAGCTGCAGGTTGAGCGGCCATGGATGGAGCACTACCAGAGCCAGTTAATGCCATACCAGCACTTGTACTCAATGCGGAATCCATGCTGACTTTGCTAAATGCTGCTGAAGCACTAGCTGGCGCGAAAGTATTGAGATCTGCCATTGTTGGAATTGCATCATGCGTACCGGTAGCTTGTCTCCATACCACTTCTGGTTGGTTTGCTTTGCGTGCTTGTGGGTTATTCAAACCAGTCGCAACCACGGTAACGCGTAATGCATCACCTAAGCTCTCGTCATAAACCGTACCAAAAATAACAGTAGCATCATCAGCTGCATAGCCACGAATCGCCGCCATCACTTCACGTGTTTCAGAAAGCTTCAATGAACGGCTAGCAGTAATGTTTACCAATACTCCACGTGCACCAGATAAATCAACACCCTCAAGTAATGGTGAGGCAACTGCAGCCTCTGCTGCCAAGCGTGCGCGATCCATACCAGAAACTGTCGCTGTACCCATCATGGCCTTGCCTTGCTCGCCCATGACAGTTTTAACGTCTTCAAAGTCCACATTAATTAAACCTTGAACATTGATAATTTCTGCAATCCCAGATACTGCGTTATGCAGAACATCATCAGCGCAAGCAAATGCCTTATCAAACTCTGCATCTTCACCCATCACTTCAAAAAGTTTTTCATTGAGGACAACAATCAATGAATCAACATAGGACTCCAGTTCTGATGCACCGTTCTCAGCAACCTTTAGGCGCTTAACACCCTCAAAGTCAAAAGGTTTGCTAATCACGCCTACTGTCAAAATGCCCATTTCTTTAGCGACTTGAGCCACGATCGGGGCTGCACCTGTACCAGTACCGCCACCCATGCCTGCGGTAATAAATACCATGTGAGCGCCCTGTAATACATCAGCAATACGCGCACGCGCCTCTTCAGCTGAAGCCGCACCAATTTCAGGTTTTGCACCAGCACCCAATCCGCTAGAGCCCAGTTGCAAATTCACAGATGCTTCTGAGCGCTGTAAAGCACCAGCATCGGTGTTCATGCAAATGAACTCTACGCCGCTAACGCCGCGACGGATCATGTGTTGGACTGCATTACCACCAGCCCCGCCGACTCCAACCACTTTAATGATGGTCTTGCCAGCTGTTTCTTGATCTAACATTTCAAATTCCATATACCCTCCTAGGTAAATAAACTACTACGTTGACGACGAAAAAAACTTAAAAATTTCCTGCAAACCATTCCTTCATGCGCGAAATCACACCTTGCAACGCGCCCGACTGCGAAACTCGACGACCGCGCAATAGTTGCGACTGACCCTCCATTAGCAAACCAATACTGGTGGCATATCTAGGGCTGCGTAACACTTCATGTAAGTGACCGCGATATTCAGGGACGCCGATACGGGCAGGTCTTAAAAAAACTTGCTCAGCCAACTCAACCATTCCTGGCATAAGTGAGGTGCCACCGGTAAGTACGATTCCAGAAGAGACCATATCTTCATATCCAGAGTCTCTTACTACACCCCTCACCAAAGTAAACAACTCCTCAACACGCGGCTCAATGACGGCGGCTAAAGCTTGTTTTGACATTGGTCGGGGTTCACGATCGCCCACGCCCGGAACATCAATCATGGCAGCCGGATCAGCCATTTCTTGACGAGCAATACCATGCGCAATCTTCAAATCTTCTGCATCTATAGTTGGGGTACG
>NZ_JAHBAK020000014.1 GCF_018500155.2 Polynucleobacter sp. | reverse complement strand
GCAACCCATACAACAGTAATTAATAGGTCGATTGGCCACTCGAGCTCTGCGTACTCTTTAGAGGTAGTGATGCCTAGTGGCAAAGTGATTGCTGCAGATACGATGACTGCTTGCCAACCCCAGAATGTGAATGCCGCCAACTTGTCGCTGAAAAGTCGTACCTGACAGGTTCTTTGCACGATGTAATACGACGTTGCAAACAAAGCGGAACCGCCGAATGCAAAAATCACTGCATTGGTATGCAGAGGACGCAAACGACCATAGCTAAGCCAAGGAATGTTGAAAGTGATTTCAGGCCAAATTAACTGCGCCGCGAGGATAACCCCCACGAGCATACCAACGATGCCCCAAAGCACGGTAACGATGGCAAATTGGCTGATAACCTTGTAATTGAAGGTATCTTGATTACCCCCCACGGTAAGTCCCATGGTTTCTCCTTTTTTGTGACCAAACAGCGACATAATCCAAATAGACTGGATGAATTATCGAATTGAGGCCCCAAAGCGGGTTTGATCTATATCAAAAAGGGAGGGGCAAAATCGTCGTTGCCAGTAAGAAATCCCCTATGACAATATAAGTCATTGTTTTTAATGGCTATTTTTGAGAGTATTCGCTAACTTTTTTTGGTGCCGGTGCATCATCATCCATCAAGATGGACTCACCTGGACCACTGAGATCGTCAAACTGCCCACTTTTGACGGACCAGCGCAAAATCCACGCCAATAGTCCCACCAAAAGCAGTGACAACGGAATCAAAATAAAGAGGCTTTCCATCCCTCTAGTCTAAGCCTTTCTCAGGCGCCAGGCATTAAGAGTGACTGCAAGTGAAGAGAGAGACATGCCAATCCCAGCAACCCAAGGATTAACCAATCCCAACATAGCAGCCGGGATTGCAAGTACGTTGTATATCAAGGCCCACAATAAATTTTCTTTAATAATTCTTTTTGTCTTTTCAGCTAAAGCCAATGATTTAGCTAATGGCTCTAGAGAGCTGGCCGTCAAAATTGCGTCTGCACCCGCTGCAGCCAAGGGCGCACCAGCACCCACCGCAATTGAAATATCTGCACGAGCTAATAAAGGAGCGTCATTCACTCCATCTCCAATTGCCCATACAAAGCGCTTCTCATTTTGTAAACGCTCGATGTACTCATACTTTTCTTCTGGGGTACATGCACCTTGATAATTTTTAATGCCAACATGATTCGCCCACCACTTCACAGTGGCAGGATCATCACCAGATATCAAATGCACAGTAATATTTTTAGAATGCGCAGCTTGCAATAATCGCTTGAGCCCTGCCCTTGGGCTATCTAAGAAAACAAAAGTCGCTATTAATCCAACATCATCTGCTAAATGAACTTGCCCATATTGACCTGCCTCTTTAGATGAAAGATCTTGTGGCAAACCGATCCACACTGCACTTCCTAGGCGATAAGCGCCAGAACTTAATCCTTTGCCAAGTTGGTTGATCACTGGCGCAGACAACACCGCTGGAGAGAGATTCTCAAGCTCTGCAGCGCGTAAGAGTGAAAGCGCTAAAGGATGTCTTTGACCTGCCTCTAATGCAATGGCCAGCGCTAACGCATCTTCGCGACGAAAACCAGGACGCAGATGAATGATCTCTTGCAGTTCTGGCTGACCCATTGTTAACGTACCGGTTTTATCCAAAACTAGATCGGTAGCTTGAACCAGGCCCTCTAATACATGCCCTCTAACAATTAGCAAACCCAATTTGGTGACGGCGCCCTGCGCAGCAGCCATTGCTGTAGGAACGGCTAGCGATAAGGCACAAGGACAACTTGCAACCAATACAGAGACAAGCACAGTCCACGCTTGACTAGGATCGAAATACAGCCATACCGCGGATGATACAAACGCACTCACAAGTAAGAACGCAACAAAATAGGCTGCCCACTTTTC
Organism: Polynucleobacter sp.; assembly: GCF_018500155.2. Taxonomy (GTDB): domain Bacteria; phylum Pseudomonadota; class Gammaproteobacteria; order Burkholderiales; family Burkholderiaceae; genus Polynucleobacter. The sequence goes on along the minus strand of NZ_JAHBAK020000014.1, from coordinate 3,931 downwards.
AGCAAGACTCACCATGACGGGCTTCGCTAACAACGCTTGATCAAGCAATGAAGCAATGCCAGCAATTCTGGTGGATTGACCCACTGCATCAATTCTCATGATGAGAGGATTCAAAATATTGTGCGTGCCTGCATAAACGCGATCACCAATTTTTTTCTCAACGGGCTTAGATTCTCCAGTGAGCAAAGATTCATCAAGCGCGCTAATATTTTCTATAAGAGTCCCATCTGCAGGCACTACTTCACCTGGTGGTACGCGTAACACGTCACCTGGATTGCAGTTGACGACTGGCACTACCTCCACATTTTGCGGATCGGGATAATTTACTAGGCGCTCACATGTCGCTGGCAATTGTTTTGCTAAAGCTTCTGCACCACCTTGCGCATCTTGCCTTGCCAACAATTCTACGTAACGCGCAGCGAGAATAAATGCCACGAACATCGTGATGGAATCAAAATAACTTTGTCCTGATCCCTTAATGAGATTAATTGTGCCCGCAGTAAATGCTAAGGCCAGCGCCAGAGCAATCGGCACATCCATCCCAAGCAGATGCGTTTGCCTGAAGGTTTGAATACTGCGCCATGCCGCCTGAAATATTGGTCCAGCAGAGTAAACCATCACGGGAACGGTTAGCGCCCAACTAGTCCAGCCCAACAAAATTTCAAACTCAGGTGTGATGTCAGCATTCACATAAGTAGGCCAGGCATACATCATTACTTGCATCATGCCCAACAGGGCCACTCCCAATCGGGTCAGTAATTGACGTTTTTCTTTTTTGGCGCGCTCCACCGAAAGCGATGGCTCAAATGGCCATGCTTCATAGCCAATTCGCTCAATCTCAAATAATAGCCTTGCTAAGCTCGCCTTTTCTGGGTCAAAACGAACGATTGCTTTTTGTGTCACATAATTAATTTGTACATCTTTAACACCGGGTATACGTCGTAAATGTTGCTCAGATAACCATACACAAGCAGCGCATCGAATTTTCTCAAGACGTAAAGTAGCCTCTAGATCTCTACCATCTCCATAAGGCCTTGTAAATCGCCCTCGTAAAGAGGGGTCATCGTAAGGCTTGAGTTTTTCAGGGATAGCATCTGTAGCTAGGTAGGCTGCCGGCTTCTCACCAGCCTGAGAACGCCTTGCATAAAAAACTTCCAAACCTTCTCCATGAATGGTTTGTGCAATCGCCATACATCCAGGGCAACAAAATTGACGTCGCACTCCTCCAAGCTCAGCCTCAATCAATTCATTAGGCAGAATACTGCTTGAGCAGTGATAGCAAGTCGGGTGATTACCTTGTGTCATTGACTATGAATGTTTTTCATCTGCCCAGCCATTGAAGCGTTCATATAAAACAAAAAATACGCCCCACATCACCACTGCTACATATGCCCATACCCAGGCAGTTTGGGAGGATCTTGAGCCAGCAATATCTAATACAAATCCAAAAATGGCAGGGCCCATCAAACCGCCGCCAAATCCCATTAAAGAATGCAAGCCCATCGCAGCGCCTTTAATATTTTCCTGGGCACTCATCACAAGTCCCGCAGTCAATGTAGCGGAATCAGCCATGATAAAAACCGCATGCCCTATTGCTAGGGTAACGATGAGCCACCAAGAATGCCCCGTCGAGAGTGCTAATGAGATTCCCATGACAGCACTTGTCAGCATCACTATGAATACCCATTTTTGGCGCCCCAACTTTAAAGCAATCTCGTTTCCCAAAATCGATGATGGCACACCAAAGAAATTAATTACCCCCGCTAAAGTGGTTGCAGCAAGAAAAAAATGTTCGCCCGTAGCGGCAACACAAAAAGTAAAGAAGGCTACTAGCCAACTTCTTGATGCGAACAACTCAAGGGAATGTGCGGTATAGCCCAAAATAAAGCCTGAGGCTTTTTTATTTTGCAGCACTAATTTCCATTTATTAATGGGAAATACATCATGCAAACGAATAGCAATAGGTCCTTTCCATTTCTCGTGCGCTAGCGGCGGAATCAATATCCACACAATTAAAAATGCAGTAAATGGACCTAAGGCAATAATGCCAAAAACATAATGCCACCCTAAGGCGCTTAATATCCAACCTGAACACAAATAAGAAAATCCGGTACCAATACCAAAAAAGGCTGTGTAAAAAGCAATGTGGCGCGTCAGCTCTCCTGACTTTATGCGATCAGATAAGATTTTTAATCCTGGCATATAAGTACCAGCAAGACCGGCACCATTCATCGCCATAAAAAATAATGCGGTCCAAAAATTATGGGCCAAGAAAGACATTCCCAATAATCCAAAAGTAGCAGCTAGGCCGCCGACTAGATATACTTTTCGCGCATCAATACGATCAGTCAATGCAGTAGCTAGAGGCACTGCCAACATGTATCCCATAAAAAATGCGCTTGCAATCAGACCCGATTCAAGATTGCTTAAATGCCACTCCTCTTGCAATGATGTCAGGACCACTGCATAACAGGCAAAACCTAATAAGGCGCAGGTCTGCGCCAGTAGCATTAGAGGGGTATAGCCGGTAGATTGAAAGCGCATAAGGATTTGAGCAAATCTGGGTCTATTCTACTCGCCCAAGCCCATTTGCACTTCACCCAACCATGGAAATAAACGCTACACTAAGAAAAAACATCAAGGAGACATTATGAAGAAAATCAGCATTTTGAGTTATGGTGTTGCACTGTTCCTAAGTATCGCCAGCGCAACATCTCTGGCAGATAACTACCCTTCCAAACCCATCAAAGCGATCGTTCCTTTTGCAGCTGGCAGTGCCACCGATCAAATTGGCAGAGCATTTGCAGCCAAAATGGCTGAATCACTTGGACAACCAGTAGTGATTGAGAATCGCCCTGGGGCAAATGGCATGATTGGAGCGGATGTTGTTGCTAAAGCCCCTGCCGATGGTTACACATTACTATTTGGCACAAATAGCACCAATGCGGCCCTCAAGAGTCTTGTCAAAAATTTGCCCTACAACCAAGACACCGCATTTACACCCATCGGTTATTTTGGTTCAGTTCCACTCATTGTGACTGTGAACAACGATCTTCCTGTGAAATCACTCAATGGACTTGTTTCTCTCGCTAAAGCTGATCCAGGAAAAATCACCTTCGCTTACGCAAGCACATCACAACGCGTTTCCTCTGAGATGCTCGCCAGCGTTGCAGACATCAAAATGACTGGCGTATCTTATAAGAGCGGACCGAACGCAATGACTGACTTGATTGGTGGCCAAGTGAATATGTTCACAGCAGACTTTGCGGTAACTTTGCCACAAGTTCAGGCTGGCAAAATTCGTGGTCTGGCAGTGACTTCACTCAAACGGTCACCAGCCATTCCAGAACTACCTACTGTTAATGAGGCGCTAGGTATTAAGAATTATGAGTTGATTGCCTTCTTTGCTGTTTTTGGTCCTGCAGGAATGCCTAAAGATGCAGTCATGAAACTCAATAAAGCGATTAACGAGGCTGCTAAATCAAAAGACTTAACAGAGCGTTTTGCTTCTATGGGTTTTGAAACCCAGCCTGGAACACCTGAGGCGCTTGCTCAAAAAATAAAACTAGAAACTGCTAAATGGGCTCAAGCCATTAAAGCTGCAGGCATGGAGCCAGAGTAAAGCTACTCCATCTCGACCTCCATGGATAAAAGCCAATAAGAAAGGCTTTTGCCATGCGAGTCGAGATTTAATGAGAGGTTGACCCCTCCATCCAAAAGATCATCAATAACAAAATTAAAGGCCATGAGCTTTGGCAACTCATAGCGAATCACTGAACTTGGATTACGAAACCCAAAGTGGTCTTTGACCTTCTGGGCAGTCAACACTTTTTGCAAGATCTCAAAATCTTTTTGCTGATACGCAATCACACTGATGTTGGAGCGCGAACCTTTATCGCCTGTACGAGCATGGGCTAGCTTATATCTGTCT
>NZ_JAHBAK020000020.1 GCF_018500155.2 Polynucleobacter sp. | reverse complement strand
AGATGTGTATAAGAGACAGCTTCCCATCGGCAAACTGAAATAGGGCACATAGGCCATAGGAATATTGAACACATGCATGACACCATCCTGGCCGGTCATCTCTTTTTGTTCAGTGTCAATCTCAATTTTGCTGGCGGTAAAGTACCAATCTAAATTTTGCGGATTACAAGTGGAATAGCTTGCGTTATCAAATCCAAAAATATCGCCGCTCTTAATCGTCAGTAAGCTAGCTTTTCCACTTGCGCGTGTATCGCCAAATTCATAAACCGGCAGATCCATTGAACCATCACGCGCATCAACTTTAAGCTTTGCTTTGGGGCCTTTGAAATTGACATTGCCTTTACTCATTTCCGCATTACCCACTACATCAGCAACATCGGTATCGGGATCGTAGATGATTTCATCACCCTTGATCACTGTTCCATTGCGACGTATTTGTGCGCGCCCTTGCAAATGCATGTCTCTCTCAACGACACCGTCAATAACGTCACTAGCAGTAAATGTCAAAGCCCTGTTGTCTTTAATTGGAATGCCAGTACGCAATTGGTCATCTAGCTTTAAAACTGTCACATTGCCGCGATCGGGCAATATCGGCGGAGCTTCAGCAGGCTTCGTAGCAGTTGGTGATGCTGGCGCCATCTGCGCACTCGCCAAAGATGAAAACTGTAGGGCGACCAACCCTAATCCGATCCGTCGGGCTATAGCGAAAAAAAGAGGGGCGCTAAAGCCGGCGCGACGGCGATAATGAGTCATGGATCCTAACCCGCCTTATTATACGAATCGACCATGATTGACACACGCCTAGACACCCTCCGAAACTGGTTAAAAGCCCTGCAGCCTAAATGGCAATTGGATCTCGATACATTGGCTCCAGCCTCTGCCGATGCCAGCTTTCGCCGCTATTTCAGAATTGAGTCCAAAAACCCGGATTTTGGTACCCTGATCGTGATGGACGCGCCCCCACAGCATGAACCATTGGACGCCTTTATTCAGGTCGATTTCTTGCTGCTTGCTGCAGGATTAAATGTTCCTAAAATTTTGGAACAAAATGCTGCCGATGGATTTCTCCTGCTAAATGATCTCGGCAACGAAACTTATCTCATGGCACTGAATGAACACAGCGCCAACGCTTTATATCAAGATGCAACGGTTGCATTAATTAAGATGCAACTCGCAAGTCAGCCTGATGTTCTACCCAATTATGATCGTGCACTCTTGCAACGAGAATTAGATTTATTTCCAGAGTGGTATTTACACAAGCACCTAGGCATTGAATTAAATACTCAGCAGCAAGCGCAACTCAAGCAATCATTTGAGCTCATTATTGAGAATAATTTAGCGCAGGCCAAAGTGTATGTTCACCGCGACTATCACTCACGCAATCTCATGGTCACTAGCGTGAATAATCCTGGCGTACTAGATTTTCAAGATGCTGTATACGGCCCCATTACCTATGATGCCGCATCATTGTGGCGCGATGCATATATTGCATGGCCTGAAGAACGCGTGATTGATTGGGTTGTGAAATTTTGGGAACAAGGTCGCAAAGCAGGTTTACCAATGCCAGAAGATTTTGGTCACTTTTATCGCGACTTTGAGTGGATGGGCATACAGCGCCACCTTAAAGTACTCGGCATTTTTGCAAGGTTATTTCATCGTGACGGCAAAGACGGATATTTAAAAGATATTCCATTGGTTCTTGAATATGCAATAGCAACTGCTAATCGGTATATAGAACTCAAACCATTAGCTCGTATTTTGGAATCTACCCGTATAACCCATTCTCAATAATCATGGTTATGCATCAGACCATTTCACTCCCTTGTTTTATTTTGGCTGCAGGCAGAGGTGAACGCATGCGTCCCCTAACGGATAGCGTGCCAAAACCTTTGCTTACCATTGGTAATAAGTCTTTGCTTGCCTGGCATCTTGAAGCACTCTCAAAAGCAGGTCTAAAACAGGTGGTCATTAATCATGCGTGGTTAGGCGAAATGATTGAGCGCTCCCTGGGATCTGGGGAGCAATTTAATGCTGCAATCACTTATTCTCCAGAAAAAACAGCTTTAGAAACTGCCGGGGGAATTGTCAAAGCTTTACCTCTGCTTGCGCCATTGGACTACTTTTTAGTCATTAATGGCGATGTATTCACCCCTGATCTACCTCTACACAATATTCTGGAGACTGTCTCTCGCTTGAGAAATGATCCAGAAAAACCACTGGCCCATCTTTTATTAGTTCCCAATCCAAGCCAACATCCTCAGGGCGATTTTTATCTGCAAAATAGCAAAGTCATGAATGTGAATCCAGGCCAGTCCGAGCGTTTAACCTTTTCTGGCATAGGTATTTATCACAAAGATCTTTTTCAAGGCCTCCAAGTGGGCAGCCCAAGCAAACTCGCCCCATTACTCATTACTGCCATGGAGCTAAATCGAGTAACTGGTGAAAAATATTTAGGTCCATGGCACGATGTAGGTACGCCACAACGCTTACAAGAGCTAAATGCAGCATATGAATAAAAATTCCATTTATCAACAACGCAGAAATGTTTTAGCAAAATACATTTTTGATAAAACGGGTGGGGGCATTGCTGTCATTGCAACTGCACCCGAAGTCACGCGTAATCGTGACAGCGATTTTCCCTATCGACATGACAGTGACTTCTTTTATCTCACTGGCTTTGAAGAACCCGGCGCTACATTAGTCATGAATATTATTCCCAAGGGAAAATCATTCGATCTTCAATCTCATCTCTTTTGCAGACCAAAAGATCTAGAGAGAGAAATCTGGGATGGCATCCGCTTAGGCCCAGAAGCTGCGCCAGAGGCGCTAGGTATTGAATTTGCCCACAGCAATGAGCATCTCGATCAAAAGCTTAGCGAATTATTGGCTGATCAAACCGCAATTTATGTACGACTAGCCGAAAGCGCAGAGGCGGATCGGCGCTTACGACATTGGATGAAACAAGTCCGTGGACAGGCGCGTAGCGGAGTTAATGCCCCAGGAGAGTTTCATGATGTCGATGCATTCATACATGAAATGCGCTTATTTAAAGATGCTCATGAAATAGAAATCATGCGCCGTGCAGCAGCAATCTCTGCACGCGCCCACATTCGTGCAATGCAGACATGTAAACCTGGCATGCGCGAGTACCACCTAGAAGCTGAGTTATTGCATGAGTTTCGTCACAGTGGGGCGCAGAGCGTAGCCTATAACAGCATTGTTGCTGCCGGACCAAATTCTTGCATATTGCACTATCGCGCAGGCTCAACCGAATTACGCAGTGGTGATCTATGCTTAATTGATGCTGGTTGTGAATTAGATGGTTATGCTTCTGACATCACGAGAACTTTTCCAGTCAACGGAAAATTTACTGGACCACAACGTGCGCTCTATGACATCACATTAGCCGCGCAGGAAGCCGCTATTGCAGCCACACGCCCAGGCAACACCTTCATGGAGCCGCATGATGCAGCGTTAAAAGTCCTTACTCAGGGTCTACTTGATGAAAACTTACTCAAGTTATCTGAAGTGGGCTCATTAGATAACGCAATTGAAACAGGTGCATATCGCCGCTTTTATATGCATCGCACTTCCCATTGGCTAGGCATGGATGTTCACGATGTAGGTTCTTATCGTGAATCTACCGCAGAAAAAGAAAAGCCTTGGCGCACACTTCAAAATGGCATGGTGATCACTATTGAACCAGGACTCTATGTGCGTCCAGCCGATGATGTAAATGAAGCCTTTTGGAATATCGGCATTCGCATTGAAGATGATGCCGTTATCAACGACTCCGGCTGTGAATTAATCTCTCGTGGCGTTCCAGTGAAACCCGATGAGATCGAAGCAATCATGAAGAATGGCTAATGAGCGCAAACGTTAGCGATATCGTTATTCATGGAGGTGGCCCGGTCGGGCTTGCCTGCGCCGCATGGATATTACAAAAATATCCAGATGCAAAACTTACCCTACAAGATCGCAATCCTGTAGCTGATGCCGATCTTGCCAATACAGATAGCAGAGGCATTGCCCTTTCTCATGGGAGCAAACTTTTACTCGATACGATCAATGCTTGGCCAACCGAATGCGCCGATATTCATCGTGTTCATGTTTCACAAGCAGGTCGATTTGGGCGCGCACTCATGACGCGAGAAGAGCTTCATCAAGAAGCTCTAGGACATATCATTCGTTATCGTGATATCCATCTTGCACTTCGACAGGCTTTAAGAAAAATACAACCTCAGAGCCCCAATTTTGTTTGGCAACACATAGAAAATACCAGTGATGGCGAACAAATCAATGCACGTTGTGTAGTGCATGCAGAAGGTGGTTTATTTAAAAAGCAGGATTGGATTGAATCTGGTCACGATTACGGGCAATCGGCCTTAGTAGGTCTAGTAGAAGTCGAAAACGCCATTCCTCATCAAGCTTGGGAACGCTTCACCGCTGAAGGTCCACTTGCAGTTCTGCCGAGTCATTATGGGCCACATATTCTCAATCTTGTATGGTGCGGATCACCACAGTCATCGAAGCAACGCTTAGAGCTCAATGAGTCCGATTTTTTAGATGCACTACAAAAAGAATTTGGCTCCAGAATTGGACGTTTTCTCAAAATTCAAGATCGACGTTTATATGAACTCGGCTTAAATTATCGAAAGCACATCACCAAAGAAAATGAAGTGTGGATTGGCAATGCTGCACAAACTTTGCATCCGGTTGCAGGACAAGGTTTGAACTTAGGTTTACGGGATGCATACCTTTTAGCAGAGACATTAGCGAATATGTTTTCTGGATCCACCAGCGAACTCTCCAAAAATCATATTCAAAGTTCCTTGGAAAATTACGCCCAAAGTCGTAAAGCAGACCGAACCGCCACCATTGGGTTAACGGATTTCATGGCACGCGTCTTTACATCCAATCTCGCTCCTGTAGTGATTGCTCGTGGATTGGCCTTATCGGCCCTCCAATGGGTTCCACCAGTCAAAACGGCTTTAGCTCGCCAGATGATGTTCGGTAAGCGCTAAGAGGCTATAAAAGCCCTTAAATTCAACCTCTTTTGGCTTGATCTACATCAGGTAATCTGCCTAAAAAATAGGCAGATTTAGGTCTATTTGTGCTAAAGTGTCATGCTTTCCCCAAAACACACATTTCGCCCTTCAATAACACCTCTAATAAATGAAGATTGGTCCTCATACCCTAGCAAATCGACTCTTTGTTGCCCCGATGGCAGGGGTAACCGATCGTCCATTTAGACAACTTTGCAAAAAGTTGGGTGCAGGGTATGCCGTTTCCGAGATGATTGCTTCCAATGCCCTTCTTTGGAAAAGCGAAAAAACCCAACGCCGCGCCAACCATGTAGGCGAGTTCAAACCCATTGCCGTTCAAATTGCTGGAGCAGATCCCGTCATGATGGCTGCAGCGGCCAAACTCAACGTAGAACACGGCGCACAAATTATTGACATCAATATGGGTTGCCCAGCAAAAAAAGTTTGCAATGTTGCTGCAGGATCCGCCCTATTACGCGATGAGCCTTTAGTGAAACAAATTTTAGAGGCTGTAGTGAAAGCAGTAGGAACGGGACCCGACGCTGTTCCAGTAACACTCAAAATTCGTACTGGCTGGGATCGTGATCATAAAAACGCCATCGAGATTGCGCGACTCGCTGAGCAATCCGGCATTTCGATGCTTACTGTGCACGGAAGAACGCGTGCGGATCTTTATCATGGTGAGGCGGAATACGAAACGATTGCTGCGGTAAAGAGTAGCGTCCAAATTCCTGTTGTTGCAAATGGTGATATTCACAGCCCAGAAAAAGCGGCTTTTGTTTTAAAGGCCACTGGTGCTGATGCCATCATGATTGGCCGCGCAGCCCAAGGACGTCCCTGGATTTTTCGCGAGATCCATCACTACCTAGAAACCGGCAAGAAACTCCCAACGCCTCAGGTTACTGAGATCCAAGAAATTATGAATGAGCACTTACTAGATCACTATGCGTTCTATGGAGAACACATTGGTTTACGTACTGCTCGCAAACATATCGGTTGGTATTGCAAAGGTCTGCGCGATTCTCATGCATTCCGTCAGCGCATGAATACGGCAGATGATTGCAAAACACAACTGCAAATGGTGAATGATTATTTTGATGAGATGAAGTCCCACTCCGACCGTCTCCTCTTTTTAGAGGCGGCATAGTTTTATTGTTTTATTTGGTTTTTATTTCTTAGTTATTACTTATTAGTTATTTTGATTTACAACATTATTTTATGAACAACCAGCACCCCATTACTGAATGCATTCAAACACAATTGCAAGATTACTTAAATGATCTGAAAGGCACACCGCCAACCGATATATATCAAATGGTGCTGGCGGTTGTGGAAAAGCCGATGTTAGAACTTGTCATGCAGCATGCTAAACATAATCAGTCTCTAGCAGCGCAGTACCTCGGCATTAACCGCAATACTTTGCACAAAAAACTGGTTGAGCATCAGTTACTCAAATAATTACCTCGCTCCCATACAGCGCTATTTCCTTTTTATTTACCTTACCCTTCGAAAATTTATGATCCGCACAGCACTTCTCTCTGTCTCCGACAAAAACGGCATTATTCCTTTTGCAAAAGCACTACATGAGCAAGGTGTTAAATTAATCTCAACTGGTGGGACTGCAAAACTATTGGCCGAAAATCATTTGCCTGTAGTAGAAGTGTCTGCTCTAACGCAATTTCCTGAGATGCTCGATGGCCGAGTAAAAACATTGCATCCTATGGTTCATGGTGGATTACTAGCGCGTAGAGATGTTCCCGAACATATGGCCGCCCTTCAAAAACATGGCATCAATACGATTGATATGTTGGTCATCAATCTTTATCCATTTAATGAAACCGTTGCTAAGGAGCGCTGCTCTTTCGAAGATGCTGTTGAGAACATTGATATTGGCGGTCCAGCCATGCTGCGTGCTGCTGCCAAAAACCATCAAGATGTTACTGTCCTGATTTCCCCTGAAGATTACGCGCCCGTATTGGCAGAAATGAAAGCGAACAACAATACGGTTTCTTATAAAACCAACTTGGCCTTAGCTAAAAAAGTATTTGCTCATACCGCTCAGTACGATGGAGCGATTGCAAACTACCTATCCGCTCTAGGCGATGATCTTGCTCATCAAAACCGCTCAACTTATCCAGAAACATTGCATCTTGCCTTTGAAAAGGTGCAAGAGATGCGCTATGGCGAGAATCCTCATCAATCAGCAGCCTTTTACAAAGACCTCAATCCTGCTGCTGGCTCGCTTGCCAATTACAAGCAATTACAAGGTAAAGAGCTCTCTTATAACAACATTGCAGACGCTGACTCCGCCTGGGAATGTGTCAAAAGCTTTACTGGCGATACTGGTGGAGCAGCAGCCTGCGTCATCATTAAGCATGCCAATCCTTGCGGAGTGGCTGTTGGCGCAACTGCTCTTGAGGCCTACCAAAAAGCATTTAAAACGGATCCTAGCTCTGCCTTTGGAGGCATCATTGCCTTTAACGTTCCCTGCGATGGCGCAGCCGCTCAAGAAATTTCTAAACAATTTGTTGAGGTACTCATTGCGCCTAGTTTTAGTGATGATGCAAAAGCCATTTTTGCTACAAAACAGAATGTACGTCTTTTAGAGATCCCATTAGGCTCAGCCTTTAATCAATTTGATTTCAAACGTGTCGGTGGTGGCTTATTAGTGCAATCTCCAGATGCCAAAAATGTTCTCCAAAATGAGATGCGTGTCGTTAGCCAAAGACAGCCCACTCCAAGCGAAATGAATGACATGATGTTTGCATGGCGTGTTGCCAAATTTGTTAAATCTAATGCCATTGTGTATTGCGCCAATGGTATGACTTTGGGTATTGGCGCTGGCCAAATGAGTCGGGTGGACTCAGCACGCATGGCTAGCATCAAGGCTGAAAATGCTGGTCTGAGCCTGAAAGGATCAGCGGTCGCTAGTGATGCGTTTTTTCCATTTAGAGATGGTCTAGATGTTGTAGTGAATGGTGGTGCAAGTTGTGCAATTCAACCTGGTGGCAGCATGCGAGATGATGAAATTATTGCCGCGGCAAATGAACATGGCATTGCCATGATCTTTACAGGCACACGTCACTTCCGCCATTAATCTTTTTCAAGAGCATCACTAAAAATACATGCGCTGGATTGGAATTGACCCGGGTTTACGAACCACAGGATTTGGGATCATCGACGTAGATGGTCAAAAGCTAACTTATGTTGCTTCTGGCACGATTGAAAGTGGCGATCCAGCAAAGGGTTTGCCAGAGCGCTTAGGTACTCTGTATGCAGGCGTTAAAGAGGTTCTACAAACCTATCATCCACAGTCGGCAGCCATTGAAGAAGTCTTCCTCAATGTCAACCCTCGTTCTACCTTAATGTTAGGTCAAGCTAGGGGTGCAGTGATTTCTGCACTAGTCTCAGAAAATCTTCCAGTGGCGGAATACAGTGCATTAAGAGTTAAACAAGCGATCGTGGGCACTGGTCGTGCAGCTAAGCCACAAGTACAAGAAATGGTGAAGCGCTTATTGCGTTTAAACCGCGCTCCTGGATCAGATGCCTCAGATGCTTTAGGGGTCGCTATTTGTGCTGCACACCATGCTCAAATTCCTAAAGCTGTTAGCTCTGCTTTGGCTACAAAAAAACGTAAAAAGTGAAAAACTGTTCGACAGGTTAAGATCTCTACATGATTGGTCGCATTCAAGGCATCCTCGTTTCAGTACACCCCCCACGTCTCTTGGTAGATTGCCAAGGGATTGGCTATGAAGTAGATGTGCCGATGAGTACCTTGTACCAACTCCCTGCCGCAGGACAAAAAGTGACGTTATTAACTCACTTTCAAGTGCGTGAGGACGCACAGCAACTTTTTGGTTTTGCAACCGAAACCGAGCGGGAAGCGTTTAGACAACTAATTAAGATTAGTGGTGTTGGGTCAAGAACCGCATTGGCGGTGTTATCCGGTATGAGTGTCAATGAATTGGCACAAGCGATTACGCTTCAAGAAGCTGGGCGATTAACCCAAATCCCAGGCATAGGTAAAAAAACAGCCGAACGCCTTTGCTTAGAACTCAAAGGAAAACTAGCCCCTGATTTAGGCATCCCTGCTGGCAAATTGCCAACAACAGATGCTCACAGCGAAGTATTGCAAGCCCTTTTAGCTTTGGGGTATTCGGAGAAAGAGGCGCTTTTGGCTCTCAAACAAATACCTTCAGACACCAACGTTTCCGATGGCATTCGACTAGGACTAAAGTATTTATCTAAAGCCTAATTTGCTATTTTTATCACTTCACCTTCCTCTATAAAACACCGCTAAACTTGCAGCATGGCCATTCACACTGACGACTTAAGTGCTATTCCAGATGATCTTCCTGAGAGCAATGATCGGATTGTCAGTGGGTCCGCGGGCAATGCTGAAAGCGTCTTTGAAAAAGCCCTACGACCAAAACAATTAGATGAGTACGTGGGACAATCTAAAGCGCGCGCCCAATTAGAGATTTTTATCAGCGCTACTAGAGCAAGACAAGAAGCACTCGACCACGTTCTGCTATTTGGCCCACCGGGATTGGGCAAAACGACTTTGGCACACATTATTGCTAGGGAACTTGGGGTGAATCTACGTCAAACTAGCGGCCCTGTTTTGGATCGACCTGGTGATCTTGCGGCTTTACTCACCAATTTAGAAGCAAATGATGTCCTTTTCATTGATGAAATTCATCGCCTATCTCCTGTTGTCGAAGAAATTCTGTACCCTGCTCTAGAGGACTATAGCCTTGACATCATGATTGGTGAAGGGCCTGCTGCTCGCAGCGTCAAAATTGATTTAAAGCCATTTACCTTAATCGGCGCTACTACTCGCGCCGGTATGCTCACCAATCCGCTACGTGATCGTTTTGGTATTGTCGCAAGACTAGAGTTCTATACAACCGAAGAACTCACCAAAATCATCAATCGCTCGGCGTCATTACTTAAAGCAAATATTGATCCTGATGGCTCAATAGAAATTGCTAAGCGAGCACGTGGCACCCCTCGGATAGCCAATCGCTTATTGCGCCGAGTCCGCGACTACGCAGAAGTCAAAGGCACAGGCACCATCACCAAAGAGATGGCTGATGCCGCCTTGAAGATGCTTGATGTTGATCCCAGCGGTTTTGATGTCATGGATAGAAAACTGCTTGAAGCCATCTTGCATAAATTCGATGGTGGCCCTGTAGGTATTGATAACTTAGCTGCCGCGATTGGTGAAGAGCGCGATACGATTGAAGATGTTCTAGAGCCTTATTTGATTCAGCAAGGCTATCTACAAAGAACGTCGCGTGGCCGCGTAGCAACACGTCAAGCATACGAGCACTTTGGTTTAATGCCGCCATCCAGCCTCTTCGAATAATCGGGTTAGCTTTATACCAGTGCAGATCACTGCACTAAAAAATCAAAATAGGTGTCTGGGAATGGCTCATCTTTAAGAGTGAAATGCCACCACTCTTTATCGTAAGGCATAAAGCCATGTTTCATCATTAAGGTGCGCAAAAGCAATCTATTAGCTTTTTGCTGGGCAGTGATATTTGGATAGTCTGGCCAAGATTGGGGGCCGAAGAAATCAAATCTTGACCCCATATCCAATGGTTTACCGCCTCTACTTAAATCAACAATTGTTAAATCAACAGTGCTTCCTCTGCTGTGCCCCGATTTCTCTGCGATGTAACCCTCTTTAAATAAATTTCGCTTATCCACATTTGGATAGTATTCAGACTTATTTTGGTATCCCTTAAATCTTCAGCCCAGACCATAAAATCATTTACAGCCCTCTGTGGTCGATACGCATCAAAAATCAATAAGCCCAAACCGAATTCATTTAACTCTTTTTGTATGTTAGCTAGTGCTAACGCTGCTGGTTTTGTGATGATGGCGCGATTAACCCCATACCCTTGAATGGGTCTACCAACAAAATTTTGATGGGTGAAGTACTGCAATTGCGTGTGGATAGAGGGAGACACTTGATCTAAATACAAAAAATCAGCAGGAAGAGCCCATCCAAAGGCACTTAACGATAGGCAATAAATGCCCATTAATAACCTTCTAAGTGTGGAACACATCTGTAGTTGGTTCCTCGCGAGGATGTTAAAAATCAGCTTAAGTGAACTTTAGCAAACTTACGCTTACCCACCTGAACAACGTAAGTTCCTGCCTCAATCTTCAGTTGTTTGTCACTGATGGTGGCACCGTCGATCTTCACACCATTTTGTTCAATATTACGCATCGCTTCGGAAGTTGATGGTGCTAAGCCAGCAGATTTCAAAAGGGTTGCAACTCCTAATGGCGCGCCCGAAAGCGTCACTTCTGGAATGTCATCTGGCACTCCGCCTTTTGCACGATGATTGAAGTCTTCCAATGCTTTTTCAGCGGCAGCTTGCGAATGAAAACGTGCAACAATTTCTTGGGCAAGCAATACTTTGCAATCTTTAGGATTGCGGCCTGCAGCCACCTCTTGCTTCATGAGATCTATTTCACTCATTGGGCGGAATGAGAGCAAAGTAAAGTAGTCCCACATCAAATCATCAGAAATACTGAGTAGCTTGCCAAAAATATCGCCGGCAGACTCGCTAATGCCGATGTAATTGCCTTTTGACTTACTCATTTTTTCAACACCATCAAGACCAACTAGCAGCGGCATCGTCAAAATACATTGTGGTTCCTGGCCATATTCTCTCTGGAGCTCACGACCAACTAAGAGATTAAATTTTTGGTCTGTTCCACCAAGTTCTAAATCGCTTTTCAAAGCGACTGAATCATATCCTTGCATTAGTGGATACAAAAACTCATGAATAGAGATAGGAACGCCATTGCGATAACGCTTTGTAAAATCATCACGTTCAAGCATGCGAGCAACAGTATGTTTTGCCGCTAACTGAATCATGCCACGCGCACCTAATGGATCGCACCATTCGCTGTTGTAACGAACTTCAGTTTTTGCCGGATCCAAAACCATACTTGCTTGACGGTAATAGGTTTGCGCATTCACAGCGATTTCTTCGGCAGTTAATGGCGGACGAGTTGCATTTCGACCAGAAGGATCGCCAATCATGCTCGTGAAATCGCCAATCAGAAAAATGACGGTATGACCCAAATCTTGCAACTGACGCAATTTATTTAAAACGACGGTATGACCCAGATGAATATCGGGCGCAGTAGGGTCTAAACCTAACTTAATTCGCAAAGGGGTCTTCGTAGCGTAACTACGAGCCAGCTTTTGAACCCAATCTGCCTCTACTAGCAACTCATCACAGCCACGTTTTGTGACTTCGAGCGCCGCGAAGACTTCAGGGGTCAAAGGATATTTTTGTTCTGCTTGAGCCGTCATACTGATTCGTCTAGCTGTTTCAGTTAAATTAGTATTTAAATTGCTAAAGCATAATTGTCGCATCACTGAGAGCAGAACCCTGAACCCATGACTCAATCACACTCCCTCTACATAGGCCTGATGTCTGGCACTAGCCTGGATGGGATTGATGGCGTTTTGGCCCGAATAGACCCCCATGGCGCCACCACTGCCATCGCGTCAGCCAGTACCCCATTCGCACCGGAGCTTCGCAAAGCCCTCTTCGAACTCCAAAGTCCAGGCCCCAATGAACTCCATCGAGAAAAGCAGGCCGGAAATGCCCTGGCCCTGGCCTATGCTGAAGTTGTTGGTCAATTACTTCAAAAAGCGCGACTAACAGCGAACGATATCGTTGCAATTGGGGCGCATGGACAGACGATTCGGCACCAACCGGATTTAGGGGAAATGGCGTACACCCATCAAACCCTCAATCCCGCTCTTCTAGCAGAAAGGACAGGTATTGATGTCATCGCCGACTTTAGAAGTCGTGATCTTGCCGCTGCTGGACATGGCGCTCCTTTAGTGCCCGCATTTCATGCGCAACAATTTTCAGAACCCAAGAATCTTGCCATTTTGAATATTGGTGGCATTGCTAACCTCACTCTCATTTCTCAGAGTGGCGAAGTGACTGGATTTGACTGCGGTCCAGGAAATATGTTGATGGATGCTTGGATACAAAAGCAAATTGGCAAGCCTTATGATGAAAACGGGAATTGGGCATTACAAGGAAAAGTAGATGAGTCTTTATTAAAAAAGTTATTGGCTGATCCCTTTTTTAATAAAACTCCACCAAAAAGTACTGGGCGTGATGACTTTCATATGGATTGGTTGTTAGAAAATATTGGCAATAAGAACATCCCGCCCGAAGATGTACAAGCTACTTTGTTACACCTTAGCGCGCACTCTATACTCGATGCTCTTGCGCGCCATGCCCCGCAAACCCAGAAGTTAATTACATGTGGCGGTGGCGCTCAAAACACCGCTTTAATGAATTTACTTAAAGTAAAAGCCCAATATTTGTGTCCAGAGCTAGCAGAAATCACGACTAGCGACTCGGTTGGTATTCATCCACAACTAGTAGAGGGTTTGGCCTTTGCATGGCTCGCTTGGGCGCACAAACAAAAACGGCCAGCAAATTTGCCAGCCGTTACAGGAGCGAAAGGTCCTAGAATTTTAGGTGCCTGCTATCCTGCTTAATTTCTTTTAGGCAGAAAAAGAAGATCCACAACCACAAGTCGTAGTGGCATTCGGATTTTTGATCACAAACTGTGAACCATTGATATCTTCCTTGTAATCAATCTCAGCGCCAACTAAGTATTGAAAACTCATCGAGTCGACCAGGAGAGTTACACCATTTTTTTCAAACTGTGTGTCATCTTCGTTGACTGCATCATCGAAAGTAAAGCCGTACTGAAAACCTGAACAGCCTCCGCCCTGGACGAATACACGCAGCTTCAACTCGGGATTGCCTTCTTCGGCAATCAAATCTGCCACCTTGGCAGCTGCCGCATCGGTAAATACCAACGGCGTAGGTGGTTCAGCCAAGTCTTGCGCCGCCGGCGTATTTTGCTGAGTAGCTAATTCGGTCATGATTTGCTCCTAAATCAAAAGGGTATGTCTTATTTTAGGCTTTTAATGCCCAGCTTGCTGAAGGGGGATTACCCCCATTCCTATTTTGTTATGGCGATACCGCTATCTGAGTCAATCCTGTTGTCTCAGGCAACCCAAACATCAAATTCATGCATTGCACACCCTGACCAGAAGCGCCTTTTACTAAGTTATCCTCTACCACCAAAATAACTAAAGTATCACCACCGCCTGGACGATGAACAGCAATCCTCATGCCATTACTTCCCCGCACAGAACGCGTTTCTGGATGGCTACCTGCAGGCATCACATCAACAAAAGGTTCGTTTTTATAAAAATCTTCAAATAGCTTCTGATAATCAACGTCTTTACCTGCTTCAGTTAAGCGCACATAGATAGTCGAATGAATACCTCTGATCATGGGCGTGAGATGGGGTACAAATGTCAGCCCAATTTGATCATGACCAGCAATTGCCTTAAGACCTTGCACAATTTCTGGTAGATGGCGATGACCTTTAACACCATACGCTTTAAAGTTATCACTTGCTTCAGACAATAAAGTGCCGATCTCTGCTTTACGTCCGGCACCCGAAGTGCCAGACTTCGAATCAGAAATAATGTGATTGCCATCAATCAATTGCTTTCCACCAGTTGACTTAGGCGAGAGCAAGGGCGCCAAACCTAATTGAATAGATGTTGGATAACAACCGGCCAAACCGACCACGCGCGCCTTTTTAATGGCTTCACGATTGATCTCAGCCAAACCATAAACAGCTTCTGCCAAAATTTCTGGGCAACTATGTTCCATGCCATACCATTTAGCAAACTCTTTCACATCTTTTAAACGAAAGTCTGCCGCAAGATCTAAGATCTTCACATTATTCGCTAGCAACTCTTTAGCTTGCGCCATAGCAACACCATGCGGGGTTGCAAAGAACACAACATCGCACTCATTTAAGTTGGCTTCATCAGGCGTTGTAAATTTCAAATCGACACGACCACGCAAAGATGGGAACATCTCCGCTACAGGCATGCCTGCCTCGGTGCGAGATGTGATGGCCACAATATTCACTTCAGGGTGCTGCGCTAGTAAACGCAAGAGCTCTACCCCGGTATATCCTGTGCCACCAACAATACCTACCTTAATCATGTCTTTCTCCAAAATACTTCATAAGTCATTACTAAATCTTGTAGAGATTAATACAAGACTTTGACAATAGGCTTTATTGTAGAAACAAAAAGGGTCGCTTGCGCGACCCTTTCGATAAAACAACAGCGACTGATCGAAATTAGCGCTTGCTGAACTGCTTGCGACGACGAGCGCCGTGCAGACCCACTTTTTTACGCTCAACTTCACGAGCATCACGCGTAACCAAACCTGCTTTAGACAAGGTAGGCTTCAAAGCATTGTCGTAGTCGATCAAAGCACGAGTTACACCGTGGCGAACTGCACCAGCTTGGCCAGTTTCACCACCACCAGATACGTTTACCTTAATATCAAAGGTCGTGAGGTGTGATGTCAAAGCCAATGGCTGACGAGCAATCATGCGCGATGTTTCACGAGCAAAATACGCATCGATAGGCTTACCGTTAACAGTAATTTCACCTTTGCCAGACTTAATAAAGACGCGCGCAACAGAACTCTTGCGACGACCTGTACCGTAATTCCAATTTCCGTAATTAATAGCCATTTGGTTTCCTTAAATCTCTAACGCTTTTGGCTGTTGAGCCGCATGCGGATGATTAGCGTCGCCATAGACTTTTAATTTCTTAATCATGGCATAGCCGAGTGGGCCTTTTGGCAACATACCTTTCACAGCCTTCTCGAGAGCACGACCTGGGAAACGATCTTGCATCTTGTCAAAGTTGGTCTCGGAAATACCACCTGGGTATCCGCTGTGACGGTAATACATTTTGTTCAAGCCTTTTGTGCCTGTAACACGCAGCTTAGATGAATTGATCACGACGATAAAGTCGCCAGTATCAACGTGTGGTGTGAATTCAGGCTTGTGCTTGCCGCGTAGACGGTGTGCCACTTCACTGGCGACACGACCGAGGACCTTGTCCGTTGCGCCAATCACGAACCATTCACGCTTTACCTCATGGGATTTTGCGGAAAAAGTTTTCATGATTTCTCAAATTGTTATAGTCAAAAAATTACTCCAACTACACTGCTTCCACTTTGGCCCTGCTTATGTTTGCAAGCTCGCAGATTCTGCAATCTAACTGGTACAACAAATTACCGCTGACTGGTTCGGTAATTCAGTAAAGCCTTGAATTGTAACCCAAAAAAAACCCAGGAACGAGTCCTGGGTTGGAATCCACCTATGTTTGGGTGGAGGAGACACTGGGAGGCAAACGAAAGTCTTATACAAGACTGACTGCCAATGGGGTTATTCTACACAAGATCTTTGGTGCAACGCAAGAAAATTGACCAAAATCAATTTTTTGCTGCTTTTTGGGTACATTTGATCAAAAGATATCGCGTCAATGTATTGGTAAACTATTGATAATATTGATTAATTTTGTAAGTTAGGGGTCACTAATATGGAATGTCGAGTAAGTTGGTTGGGTAATAGCGGCATGGCTTTTTCAGCTCAAACCGGTAGTGGTCATCTCGTCAACATGGATGGCGCCCCCGAAGCTGGGGGCAAAAACCTCGCTCCGCGGCCCATGGAGTTGCTTTTGGCTGGTGCTGGCGGTTGCTCAGCATTTGATGTGGTTTTAATCCTACAAAGGGCTCGTCAAGCGGTAAGCGCTTGCGAGGTAAACCTACAAGCCGAAAGAGCAACCGAAGATCCTAAAGTCTTCACAAAAATCAACTTGCACTTCACGGTCAAGGGTAAAGATTTAGATCCAACAAAAGTAGATCGCGCTGTCAAACTTTCTCACGACAAATATTGTTCAGCTACTGCCATGTTGGCAAAAACTGCTGAGCTCACCTACAGCGTAGAAGTCATTTCAGAATAAGTGCAGAGTCAATCGATAAGCCGGATTCTGTCGCCTAAGCTTTCACTTAGGGGCAATCATTCCTCTAGGCCGTTAGTTACCTAACGGCTCAAGCTCCCTACCCGCAGACTCAGCGGGACGCCTCATCGTCTGCATACTTGGGATTGCTCCAGGTGGAGGTTACCGCGTTTCACCGTAACTAAATACGCTCGTCTCTGTGGCCCTATTCCTCACGTCACCGTGGATGGCCGTTAGCCATCACCCTACCCTATGGAGTCCGGACTTTCCTCCCCCTCCAAAAAGAGGCGGCGATTGCCTAATTGACTCTGCGACTGCAGTCTAACGCAGTCAGCAAAAGTTGGCTTAAAAAAGATAGGCTTACTTCAATGACCAGGCAATAGTCTCGCCTGCACGCAAAGGAACAATCGTGGCATCGCCCAGTGGAAGTTCAGCTGGAATGCTTTGGGGCTGTTTCACCAAGGTAATTTTGGAAGTGTTACGCGGCAAACCATAAAAATCGGGGCCATAAAAACTGCTAAATGCCTCTAATCGATCTAGCTTGCCTGCACTTTCAAATGCTTCTGCATAGAGACCCAGTGCATTAAAGGCACTGTAACAACCTGCACATCCACAAGCAGCCTCTTTCGCACCTTTTGCATGGGGCGCACTATCGGTTCCCAAAAAGAAACGGGCATTACCACTAGTAGCAGCCTCTAGAAGTGCAACCCGATGCTCTTCACGCTTTAAGACCGGCAAGCAATAGTGATGCGGACGAATACCCCCAGAAAAAATTGCATTACGGTTCATCAACAAATGTTGTGGCGTAATGGTGGCGGCAATCAGATGGCGATCTCCAGTTGCGGCATCTCTAACATAGTGAGCGGCTTGCTTAGTTGTAATGTGCTCAAACACAATTTTGAGCAAAGGAAAATCTTTGCGTAATGGCTCTAAAACTTGATCAATAAACACTGCTTCACGATCAAAAATATCGACGTCTGCATGAGTTACTTCGCCATGTACCAAGAGAGGCATACCAAGCTCTTGCATCGCCTCTAGCGCTTTATAGCAACGCTTGATGTCACTCACACCCGCGTCACTATTAGTGGTAGCTCCAGCGGGATATAACTTCAAAGCAATCACTCCCTCTGCTTTCGCTTTACGAACTTCTTCCGGTGTTGTGTTGTCCGTGAGATATAAAGTCATTAACGGAGTAAAAGCATTAATACCCAACGACTTTAAATTTGCATCAATCCTAGCGCGATAAGCCTTTGCCAACTCCACTGTTGTCACAGGAGGCTTTAAGTTTGGCATGATGATGGCGCGTGCAAATTGACGAGCAGTATCTGCCAAAACATCTCTCATGACTTCGCCATCACGAATATGTAAGTGCCAATCGTCTGGCTGAGTCAATTCAATTTGTGTAGGACTAGAGGTCATATTATTTTTTAAGCAAGATGATGCGGAAATCATTGACATTCGTAAGTGTAGGGCCAGTTTCTACTAAAGCCCCTAATTCTGCAAAGAAACCGTAACAATCATGGGCTGACAAGAATGTATCGGGCTCCAATCCTTGTTCTTTCGCTGCGATGCGAATGTCTTGATCAAACCAAGCGCCAGCATTCCTCTCGCTACCATCGATTCCATCGGTATCGGCTGCTAAGGCTGCCATATTTGGGATATCGGCACTTGCCGCAAAAAGAGCGAGAAGATATTCACTGCAACGCCCCCCTCGACCTTTGATGCCATTGGGAATCGTGACGGTGCATTCTCCACCAGAAATCAGTGCTATCGGGCCAGAACTTTTTGTCTGATATTCCCTAACTATCTGCGCTTGAGACCTTCCCACCTCTTGCGCTTCACCAGTAATGGTGTCGCCCAAAATAACCGGCTCATAACCTAATGTACGAACATAATCTGCGGCCGCTTCCAGGCTTTTGTAGGCCGTTGCAATCACATGATTAGCTACTTGGGCATTTACCAAATCGACATCTTTCAATGTCTCTGGTTTTTCACCAGCTAAACCTTGCTCAAGATGAGCAAATACTGAAGCAGGAATCACTTCTTTGTTGAGGTGATATTTCTCTAGAATTTTGAGCGCATCTAAATAGGTGGAGTAATCTGCTGCACAAGGCCCACTTGCAATATCAGCTGGCGAGTCTCCAGTGACGTCGGAAATTAAAAATGCTTCAACACGAGCACCTCGCGCAATAGCTAACCTTGCTAAATTACCCCCCAAAATTGCGGAGAGATGCTTACGAACGACATTCATTTCTTCAATTGGCGCACCACTACGCAGCAATGCTTCGGTCGTCTTGCGCATATCTTCAATCGTGATGCCATCCACAGGCAAAGTAAGCAAACTTGAGCCACCGCCAGAAATCAAAGCGATCATGACATCCCCGGCCTGTAACTGGTTGACTAAAGCATGAATCTCTCTAGCCCCGTCCATACCCGCTTGATCAGGCACAGGATGGCCCGCCTCCACAATCTTGATCTTTGTCGTTGGAGAGTGATGTCCATAACGAGTCAGAACAGTTCCCTCTAGCTTTACTTGAGGCCAATGCAATTTGGCATATGCCTCTAATGCAGTAGCCATAGATGCACTGGCCTTACCAGCGCCTATCACCAAACATTTTTTCTGTGGTTCACTCCCAACTGGAAATATCTTTTCTAAATATTGAGGAATGATGATTTGTGGATCAGCAACAGAAACTGCCGCAGAAAAAGCATTCTTCAGAATGGTTTCGGTGTTTACTGTAGAAGGATGAGGCTGCGTCATAAACCCATTCTAATCAAATACCGAACGCTCCTGCATTTGCCACATTTCTGCATACTTTCCATTTGCATGAAGCAGTTCAATATGCGTTCCGCGCTCAATAATTTGGCCCTGATCCATTACCAAAATTTGATCTGCATGGGTAATCGTGGAAAGGCGGTGCGCAATAATCAATGTTGTCCGATTTTTTGCCAAACTTAAAAGCTCTTCCTGAAAAGCCCTTTCAGTCTTGGAATCTAAAGCAGAGGTGGCTTCATCAAATATCAACATCGCTGGTTTTTTTAGCAATGTTCTTGCAATTGCCACTCGCTGCTTCTCACCCCCAGAAAGCTTTAAACCTCTCTCTCCAACTTGAGTGTTATAGCCCTCTGGAAGCTTCTGAATAAAACTATCTATTTGAGCTGCCCTTGCAGCCTCTTGGACTTGAGCCATGGTGGCTGAAGGGTCGCCGTAAGCAATGTTGTAACCAATCGTATCGTTAAACAAAACGGTATCTTGAGGAACAATACCAATCGCCTTACGCAGACTAGCTTGGGTGACATCTTGAACATTTTGACCATCAATCAAAATTTTTCCAGACTGCACATCGTAAAAACGAAATAACAATCTAGCCAAAGTACTTTTACCAGCACCACTTTGACCCACTACTGCCGTAATCGTACCCGCTGGAATATTAAAACTAACATCATGCAAAATTTCCCGTTTTGAGTCGTAATGAAATGAAACATGCTCGAAACGAACGTCTGGCCCAGCACCAAGATTTTGAATGTGCAAAGGATGCGCGTTGGGAGAATCGGCGATTTCCTTATCAGCATTTAACAAGGAAAACATTCGATCCATGTCTGTAAGCGATTGTTTAATTTCTCTATAGATAACGCCTAAAAAATTTAAGGGAATGTAGAGCTGCATCATCAAGGTATTGACTAGCACAAGATCCCCCAAAGTCATCGTGCCATTGACTACGCCAAGCGTGGCACGCCACAAAATCAGCATCAAACCGATTGCAATAATGGTTTGCTGGCCCAGATTTAAAAAGGCTAGCGTCTTTTGCGATTTAATAGCTGCAGTTTGATAGCGCAACAAATTTTCATCATAACGACGGGCCTCAAAGGCCTCATTACCAAAATACTTTACGGTCTCAAAGTTCAAGAGAGAATCAATTGCCTTTTGATTGGCTTTTGAATCCATATCATTCATAGCCCGGCGATAATGCGTGCGCCATTCAGTAACAACAATCGTAAATGCGATATAAATAATCAGCGCCACAAAGGTAATAGCAGCAAACCAGATGTCATAGGAGTAGGCGAGGTAACCTAGTACCAAACAAAACTCAATGAGGGTTGGCAATATGCTGTATAGCGAATAAGAAATCAGTGACTGAATCCCACGAGTTCCCCGTTCGATATCGCGACTCACACCACCAGTCTGACGCGCCAAATGAAAACTCAGCGCCATGGCATGCAAATGCTCAAATACTTGCAAGGCCACCTTCCGAACTGCATTTTGTGTCACTCTTGCAAATAAAGCTTCACGCATCTCCGCAAAGAAAGAAGCTGAAATTCTTAATAAACCATAGGCAAGAATGACGCCTACAGGGACCACCAACAAGGCCTGAGGAGAACTCGATTTGACATCTAAAGAGTCAATCAACTCCTTCATCAAGATGGGGATACCTAAATTGGCGATCTTGGCTGCAACCAAGCAACTCAAGGCCAACAGTACTCTGAAGCGATATTCGAAGAGATATGGCAAAAGATCGCGAATGACACGCCAATCACCTCGGGAAGGCGTTTTGGCACCAACACTACTTGGGTGGTAACGCGATGAATGCCTCATCTCAAGCTCTTACTCGGTTCTATTTGAATTTGCAGAAAATAATTTCAAAATGGCTTCGCCATTGCTTCGCGAAAAACATTTTTTTGCAGCCTCTTGAAATGGTAACCATTGGTAAGCCACATGCTCTCTTGGGGAAAGTTGGATCGAAGTACCTTCAGGCACCTTCAGCGCAAACCAATGCTCAACATTTCTCGTGACGCCAGGCGGATAGCGAAAACGCCATTCTGGATATATCTCGTATTCGATTTGGTGGTGCATGTTTTGCAATGCTCCCTCTGGCAAAGATGCTATGACGATACCGGTTTCTTCATACACCTCACGCGTCGCAGCAATTGTCAGATTCTCATCAGGTGCATCTAGACTTCCCGTGACAGACTGCCAGAAGTCTTTTCGATCCGCACGCTCAATTAATAAAACATCCCTATTCGATTGGTAGATAACTACTAAAACCGAAATAGGGATTTTCAAGGTATTACTAAAACGGCGGCTACGAGCGATGTCTTATGCAGCAGGTGCCGCTTGACGCAGACGAATATGCAACTCACGCAATTGGCGCTCATCTACCGGACTAGGCGCTTGCGTTAAAAGACACTGCGCACGCTGTGTTTTAGGGAAGGCGATTACATCGCGAATGGATTCTGCCCCAGTCATCATAGTAACGATGCGATCTAAACCGAATGCAATACCGCCATGAGGAGGAGCTCCATATTGGAGGGCATCGAGTAAGAAGCCGAATTTCGCTTGTGCTTCCTCGGCACCAATTTTCAAAGCGCGAAATACCTGACTTTGGACAGCCTCTTGATGAATACGTACTGAACCTCCACCAATTTCACTGCCATTAAGCACCATGTCATATGCTTTTGCCAAACATTTACCAGGATCAGATTCAAGGTACTGCATGTGCTCATCCTTAGGGCTAGTAAACGGATGATGGCATGCAACCCAACGTGCTTCGCCTTCGTCGTAATCAAACATTGGGAAGTCAACAACCCACAAAGGCTTCCAACCCTCCGTAAAGAGACCATGCTCTTTACCCCATGCAGAATGACCAATACGAAGACGTAGATTTCCTATCGCGTCATTCACCACTTTTTCTTTATCGGCACCAAAGAAGATGATGTCGCCATCTTTTGCGCCTGTGCGCTTCAAAATTCCATCAATTGCAGCATCGTGCAAGTTTTTCACAATAGGAGATTGCAAGCCATTGCGGCCCTCTGCAACCGAATTGACCTTAATCCAAGCCAAGCCTTTGGCGCCATAGATACTCACGAACTGGGTGTAGTCATCAATTTCGCTACGGCTAATTTCAGCACCACCTGGTACACATAAACCAACAACGCGACCACCAACTTGATTCGCTGCGCCAGAGAATACTTTGAAATCAACATCTTTCATCAAATCGGTCAATTCAGTGAACTCAAGATGGACGCGTAAATCAGGTTTATCTGAACCAAAGCGCGCCATTCCCTCAGAGTACGGCATGGTAGGGAACGGATTTGGCAATTCCACATTCATCGTCTTCTTAAAGATATGACGAATCATGTTTTCGAATAAATCGCGAATTTCCACTTCACTCAGAAATGCAGTTTCACAGTCGATTTGAGTAAATTCTGGTTGACGATCGGCACGCAAGTCTTCATCACGAAAGCACTTCGTGATTTGGTAGTAGCGATCAAAACCTGCCACCATTAACAATTGCTTAAATAATTGCGGAGATTGTGGCAAAGCAAAGAACTGGCCGTCATGTACACGGGATGGAACTAAGTAATCACGAGCGCCTTCTGGCGTACTCTTGGTCAACATAGGCGTTTCGATATCGATGAAACCCATGTCATCCAAATAGCGACGGCACTCCATCGCCACGTTGTAACGTAAACGCAGATTCTTTTGCATTTGCGGACGACGTAAATCCAAGACACGATGCGTTAGGCGCGTAGTCTCTGATAGATTTTCATCATCCAATTGGAATGGCGGAGTAATTGATGCATTCAAGATCACCATGCTATGGCACAAGATTTCAACTTTGCCACTCACCAAATCGGTGTTTTCCGTTCCCGCAGGACGAGCACGCACTAGACCTTTAATCTGAATACAAAACTCATTACGCACTTGCTCAGCGAGCGCAAACATTTCCGGACGATCTGGATCACAAACTACCTGCACAAAACCCTCGCGGTCTCGCAAGTCAATAAAAATCACCCCACCGTGGTCACGGCGACGATTGACCCAACCAGAAAGGGTGACTTCTTGTCCAATTAATGAATCCGTTACTTGGCCACAAGTATGGCTACGCATTGACATAACAATTTCCTAAAATCAAAAATGGCGTGATGACTGCTGAGAAGTCAGAGCACTAGAATTATTTGGTGGTACAGAACCCATAGACACGATATGTTTTAAGGCCTCCTCTACACTCATCTCTAACTCGATAGTGAGAGAGCGAGGAACAATCATAAAAAAGCCTGAAGTGGGGTTAGGGGTTGTTGGCAAAAACACATTGACATAGTCATCGCCTAATTTTGTAGTGACCTCTTTTGCAGGCGTACCAGTCTGAAAAGCAATTGCCCATGAATCCGCATGCGGATAGCGAATTAATAGCGCTTTACTAAAGGCTTGACCGCTACCAGAAAATAACGTGGATGAAACTTGTTGAACGCTCGAATAAATCGAACGCACAATCGGAATACGGTTAATTTGCTTATCCCACATCCGAATCCACCACTGCCCAGCAAAACTAATGGCGAGAACTCCGGTGAGCATAATCACAGCAATGACGATCAAAACACCTACACCAGGAAGATCGCGGAAGTGCTGCACATCTACTGCGGCATCGTGAGGAAGCACCAAGATAATGGCATGCATTACCGAGCCAAAAACGCCGTCAAGAACACCTAAGCCCCATGCGATCACCCAAACCGTGATCGACAACGGTGCCCAAACTAAGATGCCTGCAATAAAGTATTTTTTCATGTGTTCTGCCTAGCCCGCTATTTTAGCGGTTTAGGGACCAAGCCAGGAAGGGCTAATAAATGCGCAGGGAAATAATCAAAATTCCTGCCAAAAAGCCGCCAGCAAAGAGCAGGGCTCCCGCTATCAGGCGATGAGTGCGTCTTTCTTGCAATAAAAGGGCCTTTAAGACCTCCAGCTCCCCATTTTGGTCTTTCAACTGGTTGCGGGACTGAGCCAAACTATCGGCCAATAAACGTGGCAAAGTAGGCAAAATTTTCGCCCAAATCGGCGCTTCTTCCTTAATGCCATCCAAAAGGCCACGCCAACCCAACTGTTTACTGACCCACTTTTCTAAGATGGGTTTAGCTGTTTTCCATAAATCAAGGTCAGGATCTAATTGGCGCGCCAATCCTTCAACATTCAACAGGGTTTTTTGCAATAAAGTAAGTTGCGGCTGAATTTCGACCTTGAAACGACGTGAAGTTTGGAACAAGCGCATCAATACGATACCCAAAGAAATTTCTTTTAGTGGGCGATCGAAATAAGGCTCACATACCGACCTGATCGCACCCTCTAATTCCTCTACACGAGTATCAGCTGGAACCCAGCCTGACTCAATATGCAATTCTGCAACTCGCCGATAGTCACGATTAAAGAAGGCTAAAAAATTCAAAGCTAGGTAATTTTTATCTGACTCACTAAGAGCGCCAACGATTCCAAAATCAAGGGAAATAAAACGGCCAAATGTTTCCGGCTCCAAGCTGATCATGATGTTTCCAGGATGCATATCCGCATGAAAGAAGCCATATTCAAAGACTTGGGTGAAAAATATTTCCACGCCATCTGCTGCTAATTTTTTAAAGTCAATGCCTGCTTCTCGTAATACCGCAGTTCGCCCGATGGAGATACCATCCATTCTCTCCATCACAATCACGTTTGTATAACAAAGATCCCAATACATCTCTGGAATCATTAATTTTTTGGAATCTACAAAATATCGTCTCAGTTGACTTGCATTAGCTGCCTCGCGCATGAGATCTAATTCATCATGCAAATATGTATCAAACTCAGCAACGTTTTCACGCGGCTTTAAGCGACGACCATCTTCTGAGCTTTTTTCTATAACTTTTGCCAGGTCATACATCAGCGCTAGATCGCCCTCAATCACAGGCAAGATGCCTGGTCGCAAGACTTTAATTGCTACAGGCTTATGTGACCACTCTGGATGTTTTTCTGTACCCCGCAAAACTCCAAAATGCACTTGGGCAACGGATGCACTCGCCACAGGAGTGGCATCAAAACTGAGGAAAAC
The DNA here is from genome assembly GCF_018500155.2 of Polynucleobacter sp. Lineage (GTDB taxonomy): Bacteria > Pseudomonadota > Gammaproteobacteria > Burkholderiales > Burkholderiaceae > Polynucleobacter. The sequence continues at coordinate 29,257 of NZ_JAHBAK020000020.1, read as the reverse complement.
TTCTTCAATAGGCTTTCCTAAAGCTTCTTCGATTAATCGACGCGATTCCTCATTAGAGAAAGGGGGAACTTGATCTTGTAACTTCGCCAACTCATTCGCAATATCTTCTGGCAGTAAATCACGGCGCGTTGATAGCACTTGACCAAATTTAACAAAAATGGGGCCCAATGCTTCTAAGGTCAAACGAATGCGCTCACCGCGTGCTAGCTTGGTTCCTGGCGAGGTCCAGCAAATAACGGTTAAACAGCCGCGGCCAATACCTGGTTTCAGGACATCACGTAATAGCGGCAATAAACCGTAGCGCCAAGCGGTAAAGAAAATAAAACACAGTCGAGCAATTCTACGCACGATTTACTTAAGCCTTTGCTCAATCAATTGAATGCGTTTATCGAGACGATCTACTGCATCGCGCAGATCACTCAACTCAGATTTATGAACCAAAAAATCTCGTTTATTTAAAAGCACTTTTCTCTCTTCACTGACATACTCCACTACATTGTCCAGTAAATCACCTGCTGCAGAGCGTGTTGCTAAAACCCACTTTTTGCCTTGTCGTACAGCAAAATGCGCAGGAGCATCGCCAATAAAGTGTGCTAGATCCTCTTCGTATTCCCAACGCAATTGACCTGCCAAACGACCAATCAGCTGCGCCAAGTCCGCATCACCTGTGATTTTGACAGCTTTAAATGCCTGCTCTTTCAAGTTTCCTGAACTTGTTACCAACCCACTGAGAGCGCTAGGAGAAACTTCCAAAGCCAATGTTGGTGTATCTAGATCTTTTAAAGCCTCGAAAAATCCAGAAGCTCCAATCATCAAACCTAAGTCTCCAGCTGGGAGACTCACCAGTATGGTCTTACCAGCATGCTTGGTCAGTTCAGCAGATGCCCAAGATTCACGCCTCAAAACGTGATTGATCGCACGGCTTGCTGCGCTGGCAGCGATGAAGTGGGTGGACGATAGCGTATTCATTAGTGTAAAAAACCCGCACAAGTGCGGGTTTTCCGTTGGAAAGTACCTACAGCTTAAACCAACTGCGAGATGCCGGCTAGTACCCAACCTCCAGGACCTTCTACGGGTTTACTTAAATTCCATATTTCTGAGAATTCGCTACCCGGGGCGCCCGGCTGCTCACGAATCATGCCGCTGAACTGAACACTGCAAAAATAATGTGCATCGGCAGTTTCAATTCCCAATAAACGCGCATCAATGGTGAGCACATCCGTCTGATTGGTGCTATCAACTCGCCCTGCCAAATCCTGTTGAATCGTTGCGAACATCTCCGGAGTAGTGAATTCACGCAACGATGCAAGGTCACCTTGATCCCAGGCTTTTTGTAATGTCACAAAGTACTGTTTTGCATTATCTAAAAAAGTTCGCTCATCAAACCCTGGAGGCAATGTTGACTGAAAAGGCTCAGGCGTTGCTCCAACACCCGCAAAAGCACTTGATGCTGGCGTGAAGGCCGGCTCAATTCGAGGTGCCTGATCATAACTAGCACGCTGCATTCCAGAGTTCGGAATATTTCCACTCTGTCCGGCGCCAGACATCACAGGCAACAATTTGCGAATAACAAACATGATCACAAACCCTGCAAGCATTGCAATCAATAAACCAGTAATCAACGAGGATGCAGCTTCACCCAATCCAAAGTGAGACAACAAATACCCAATACCCAATCCAGCTGCTAGACCGCCAAGAATTCCACCCATACCCCCAAATCGACTTGGAGTAGGTGCTTGTGGTGCAGGAGCTTGAGGCGCTGCAGCTGGGGCTGCAGGCTGGGCTTGTTGGACAGGTTTTTGTGCTGGGGTTGCTTGTTTTTGTATAGGCGCACTGGGAGCTCTGCCAATACTTTTACCACCACCCAGGCGTGCTGCATCAACATGACCTACTGTTGCGAATATCAAAGCAAAGCTTAGTATCACTGCTTTGAAAAATTGTTTGCTCATATCTTTTACTCCTTCTTGAACTGCTGGATTACCTGCATTTGTTATCACTGAAAATATCATGCGTACTAGTATTTAATACCAATATGTAGGGCAACGATACCCCCAGTCATTCTGTGGGTTTCAACCTCATCAAAACCCACGCCTAACATCATTTCTTTAAGAGTTTGAGCATCGGGGTGCATCCGAATCGACTCGGCTAAGTAGCGGTAACTATCAGAATCCTGGGCGATTTTTTCACCCAACCAAGGTAAAACCTTAAATGAATATGCATCATATACGGGCTGCAGGAAAGCATCTGGCTTGGAAAACTCCAACACCAAAACACGACCACCTGGTTTGATCACTCTGCACATTTCAGACAGAGCAACTTCTTTGTGAGTCATATTCCGCAAACCAAATGCGACAGTCACTACATCGAAATGGTTATTGGGAAATGGGATCTTTTCTGCATCAAATTGCACACAAGGCAAGGCAATACCGCGATCGAGCAATCGATCACGACCAACGCCCAACATGGATGCATTGATATCACTTAACCAAACTTGGGCATCAGAGTGCCGCCCCCATTCGGTAGCTTTGGCAAATGCAGCAGCAAGATCTCCAGTTCCACCAGCAATATCTAATATTTTCTGACCAGGGCGTACGTTTGCTTTAGCAATGGTGATTTTTTTCCAAACACGATGCAAACCAAAAGACATCAAGTCGTTCATCACATCATATTTATTGGCTACCGAGTGAAATACCTCGGCTACTTTGCCGGCTTTCTCAGCCTCGTCAACACTTTGATACCCAAAATGCGTTTTGCTCATGAATGACTTCCACAAGAATGGCCATGTGAGTGGCCTGTCTGCGCCATTTGCGCATCACGATCAAGGCCTGCTGCTGCCAATTTATCCAAATACTCCTGCCAAACTTGCTCCTGGTTTTCGCACAAAAAATATAAGTAGTCCCAGGTATACAAGCCTGAGTCATGCCCATCAGAAAAGGTGGGTTTTAACGCGTAATGGCCAACAGGCTCCAAACTAGCAATAGATACTTCCCGCTTACCTGTCTGTAAAGTTTCTTGGCCAGGTCCATGACCTTGCACCTCTGCAGATGGAGAAAGCACTCTTAACAACTCGAATGGCAGACGGAAATTTTGGCCGTCTTCATAAGAGAGCTCTAAAGTTTTCGACTGTTGATGTACAACAATATTTGTTGGAATCATTAAACCAATACCCTTTCAATACCACCTTGGTTAGCTTTGGTAACGTAATCTTCCATCCAATTTTTACCGAGTAATTTTTGCGCCATCTCTACAACAATGTAATCAGCAGTAGTATCACTATCCGCATCAAAACGGGTTAAACCCTGCAAGCAAGATGGGCAGCTAGTTAACACTTTGATATCCCCATTGAAATGGTTTTTACGCAATTCATTGGCACCTTTTTCCATCTCAATTTGTTTACGAAAGCGCACTTGCGTAGAAATATCTGGGCGTGTCACTGCAAGAGTTCCTGATTCACCACAACAGCGATCGTTTTTTGCAATCGCTTTGCCATCTTCTAGCTGAATCAGTTCGTTCACAGTCTTCAAAGGATCCTGCAATTTCATAGGCGAATGGCAAGGGTCGTGATACATATATTTCACACCTGTCACACCCGAGAGCTTGACGCCCTTTTCAGCCAGGAATTCATGAATATCAATAATGCGGCAACCTGGGAAGATTTGCTCAAATTGATAGCCGGCCAATTGGTCATAGCAAGTACCACAAGACACCACTACTGTTTTGATATCCAAGTAGTTCAGAGTATTGGCAACACGATGGAATAACACGCGGTTATCCGTAATCATTTTTTCGGCTTTTTCGTAATCACCGTTTCCTCGCTGAGGATAGCCACAGCATAAATATCCAGGGGGTAGAACAGTTTGCACCCCAACATTCCACAACATTGCTTGTGTAGCTAAACCCACTTGCGAAAACAAGCGCTCGGAACCGCAACCTGGGAAATAAAAGACAGCCTCTGTATCAGCGGTAGTAGTCTTTGGATCACGAATGATTGGCACATAGTTTGCATCCTCTATGTCCAATAAAGCCCGCGCAGTCTTTTTGGGTAAATTCCCAGGCATTTTCTTATTCACAAAGAAAATGACTTGCTCCTTTATGCTTGGCTTGCCAACGGTTGCCGGAGGATGCGCGGTTTGCTGCTTTGCGAACTTGCGCAGAACGTCATTACCCAAACGCTGTAACTTATAACCCCAGCCAATCATTGTTTTACGAGCTAAATGAATGGTATCGGGATTGGTCGCGTTTAAGAAGAACATTGAGGCAGCTGTACCAGGATTAAAACGCTGTTGCCCCATTTTGCGCAATAGATTGCGCATGTTCATACTGACGTCGCCAAAATCAATTTTCACTGGGCAAGGTGTTAAACATTTATGACATACGGTGCAATGTGCTGCAACATCATCAAACATCTCCCAGTGGCGAATAGATACGCCACGGCGAGTTTGCTCTTCATACAAAAACGCTTCTATTAAAAGGGAGGTAGCCAAAATTTTGTCACGCGGACTATAGAGCAGATTTGCGCGTGGCACGTGGGTTGAGCAAACTGGCTTGCACTTACCGCAACGCAGACAATCTTTAACGCTATCTGCGATCGCACCAATATCACTTTGTTGCATGATGATCGACTCATGCCCCATCAAACCAAAGCTTGGCGTGTAGGCCATACCAAGATCGGCATGTGGCATCAACTTGCCTTTATTAAAACGACCTTCAGGATCAACCCGATTTTTATAACTGCGGAAGTCTTTTAACTCCTCTTCAGTTAAGTATTCCAACTTGGTGATACCAATTCCATGTTCGCCAGAAATTACACCATCAAGTGAACGGGCTAATTTCATGATGCGATCAACAGCACGATGTGCATCTTGCAACATCTCGTAGTCATCTGAGTTCACAGGAATGTTGGTATGCACATTACCGTCACCAGCATGCATGTGCAGCGCTACAAATACACGCTTGCGCAAAATATTTTTATGAATTGCCTCTAGCTCTGCCAAGATAGGCTCAAAAGCCAAGCCGCCAAAAATAATTCTTAACTCAGAGCGCACCTCATCCTTCCAGGAGGCACGCAAGCTGTAGTTCTGCAGTTGCGGAAAATAGGTATCCATCTGCGACAGCCAGTCAGACCAACGCGCACGTACTTTTGCTATTACCTCAAGCGCTTGTTGTACGCGATCACCCAAAATCTCTGCAGTGGGAATTTCAAAATCTTCGTCACTTTTACCCAACGGCAAAGCGCTCTTTTTCAAGAAGGATTCAAGGCCATCAAGGACCTGTAATTTATTCTTTAAAGAGAGTTCAATATTGATGCGATCAATACCATCTGTGTATTCACCCATGCGTGGCAACGGAATCACCACGTCCTCATTAATCTTGAATGCGTTGGTATGGCGAGCAATCGCTGCGGTACGGGCACGATCTAACCAAAATTTCTTGCGAGCTTCAGCGCTAACCGCAACAAAGCCCTCGCCCACCCGTAAGTTGGCCATGCGCACTACTTCGCTAGTAGCTGCCGCAACCGCCTCTTCATCATCGCCAGCGATATCACCAATTAACACCATTTTTGGCAGGCTATTACGCTTGGATTTTGTTGAATATCCAACAGCGCGTAGATAACGATCATCTAAGTGCTCTAATCCAGCCAGAATAGGGCCACCTTGTTTACTCAAGCCCTCAAGATAAGCCTTGATTTCTACAATACTAGGAATTGCTTCGCGCGCTTGTCCGAAGAACTCTAGACAAACCGTGCGCATAAATTTTGGCATGCGGTGCAAAACCCAAGTTGCACTGGTAATCAAACCATCACAACCTTCTTTTTGCACCCCAGGCAAGCCTGCTAAAAATTTATCTGTTACGTCTTTTCCTAAACCTTCTTTGCGAAAGCGTTTACCTTCTACTTCGAGTAATTCCGTTTTAAGTATGCGTTGACCAGGCTCACTATTGCCATCAGACCATGTCAGCTCAAAGCGAACTTTTTCAACATCATGGATCTTGCCAAGATTATGATCAAGACGAACCACATCCAACCAATTGCCTTCTGGGTCAACCATACGCCAACTAGCAAGATTGTCTAATGCGGTTCCCCAAAGCACTGCTTTTTTACCGCCAGCGTTCATAGCGATATTTCCACCAATGCAACTTGCATCTGCAGAGGTGGGGTCAACTGCAAACACTAGACCGGCATGCTCAGCAGCATCTGATACGCGGCGTGTCACCACACCTGCGCCAGTAAAAATCGTTGAGACTTCATGATCAACGCCAGGCAAGCGCTTGTTTTGAACGCCATCAATTTGCTGCAACTTTTCTGTATTGATCACTGCAGACATGGCATACAAAGGAATGGCGCCACCGGTATAACCTGTGCCACCCCCTCGCGGAATAATTGTCAAACCTAATTCAACACAAGCCTTCACTAAACCTGGAATTTCAGATTCATAATCAGGTTTCAGAACAACCAATGGGAACTCAACGCGCCAGTCAGTAGCATCAGTGACATGCGCCGCACGCGATACCCCATCAAAACAAATATTGTCACTGGCAGTATGACGACCTAACTCTTTGCGAGCACGCTTACGGATCTGCTCGACTTCTTTAAAGCCGTTTTCAAAACTTTCAATCGCGCGATAAGCTGCACTCAACAAAATTTCCACTTGCTCAGCTGAATCACCATTGTTGCGCTTTTTAACTTCACCCAAGCGGTGCCATAAGGCATCTATTAGCTGTTGTCGACGACTTGGGTTATCTAACAAATCATCCTGCAAAAAGGGATTGCGCTGAACAACCCAAATATCACCCAAGATTTCAAACAACATGCGTGCAGAACGCCCCGTTCTACGGACACCGCGGAGCTCATTGAGTACGCGCCATGACTCCTCACCTAATAGGCGAATCACAATTTCTCGGTCAGAAAATGAGGTGTAGTTGTAAGGAATTTCGCGAAGACGGGGAGAACCCGCCTCAGCATCCAACAACTGGTTCAAAGCCAATGGTGCGTTCATAGCGACTTATTTGATAAATAGGCATTTTAATTGAGCATTCTTGATACTGTCAGGAATCAGAGAAAGTTGCTTCTTTAGGGGATAAACCCCTGCAAAACTAAGGGCTTAGGGGTCATCCGTGGTACGCTCAATAGATGGCTACGAACTATTTAAAGAAAATTTTATCGGCGCGCGTCTATGACGTTGCCAGAGAAACTGAGCTTCAGGTCGCTCCTGAGCTCACCAAACGCTTAGGTAACCAGGTTCTTCTCAAAAGAGAGGATAACCAGCCAGTTTTTTCATTTAAGCTGCGTGGCGCCTATAACAAAATGGCACATTTACCCGCTGAGGCCTTAAAACGCGGAGTCATTACTGCTTCAGCAGGAAATCATGCCCAAGGGGTGGCTCTTTCAGCCGCCAAAATGAAATGCAAGGCCGTCATTGTGATGCCGGTAACTACACCGAGCGTCAAAATCGATGCTGTTAAAGCAAGGGGAGGATCTTGGGTAGAAATCATCCTTCACGGCGAATCCTACAGCGATGCTTTTAAGCACTCTGAGCAACTGGCCAAAAAGAAAGGTTTGACATTCGTTCATCCCTTCGACGATCCAGACGTCATTGCAGGACAAGGCACTATCGCGCATGAAATATTCACTCAATATGAAAAGCCTATTGATGCTGTATTTGTAGCGATTGGTGGTGGTGGCCTGATTGCAGGTATTGGTGAATATATCAAAGCAGTCAGCCCTAAAACTAAAGTCATTGGTGTCCAAGCATCAGACTCTGATGCGATGAATCAATCACTCAAAGCGAATAAGCGTATTGAGATGAAAGATGTCGGTTTGTTTTCGGATGGCACTGCAGTCAAATTGGTTGGAAAAGAAACCTTTCGCATCTGCAAAAAAGTGGTTGATGAAATCGTCACTGTTGATACCGATGAAATCTGTGCGGCAATTAATGATGTGTTTACCGATACCCGCAGCATTCTTGAGCCTGCTGGCGCGCTTGCCATTGCAGGCATGAAGAAGTATGTCGAGAAAAAACGCATCAAGAAAAAAACCTTAGTCGCCGTAGCATGTGGCGCAAATATGAACTTTGGTCGCCTGCCCTTGGTTGCTGAACGAGCCGATGTTGGCGAATTCCGCGAAGCAGTATTTGCAGTCACTATCCCCGAGGAGCGTGGATCGTTTAAACGCTTCTGTGAGCTACTTGGCAAACGAAATGTTACTGAGTTTAACTATCGCATTGGCGATCAAAGTGAAGCGCATATTTTTGTTGGCATCAGCACGCAAAAAGCTGGTGATAGCGAGGCGATTGCAAAGCATTTTCGCAAAGCTCAATTTGCGACAATTGACCTTACCCATGATGAACTTGCAAAGTCTCACTTACGTCACATGGTTGGCGGACATTCAGCACTAGCCAAAGATGAATTACTTTATCGGTTTGAGTTTCCTGAGCGCCCGGGCGCTTTAATGAAATTTTTAACCAGCATGGCGCCCAACTGGAACATTAGCCTCTTTCACTATCGCAACCATGGCGCTGACTATGGCCGCATATTAGTAGGTATTCAGGTGCCCAAAAATGAGCAGAAGAAATTCCAAAGTTTCTTGGCAACCTTAGGCTACCCGCACTGGAATGAGAGTGATAATCCTGCATATCGCCTCTTCTTAAAATAAAAGTGATTCCAGATGTCATACACGCTAACCGGGAAACTTGTTGTTGCTATTTCTTCACGCGCCCTGTTTGATTTCGAAGAAGAAAATCGCATCTTTGAATCCTCTGACGATAGTGCTTACATGAAGTTACAGTTAGAGCGTCTTAGCGAAGCAGCTCAAAAGGGCGTGGCATTTCCTCTCGTAAAAAAGCTTTTAGCCTTTAATGAAGAGGGTGAGCAACGTGTAGAAGTCGTCATCCTCTCGCGCAATGACCCAGTGAGCGGCTTACGGGTATTCCGCTCCGCCGAGTTCCATGGCCTTCGTCTTGAGCGGGGTGTTTTTACGCGTGGTAGACCGCCTTATCACTACCTACGCTCTCTACACGCTAATCTCTTTTTATCTGCAAATGAGGATGATGTTCGGGCAACTCTTGATGCAGGCTTTCCGGCCGCGCGCGTTTTTCCAGAATCAAGCAAGACTGCAGAGTCACATCCTAATGAAATTCGCATTGCGTTTGACGGTGATGCAGTGCTCTTCTCAGATGAAGCAGAACAGGTATTTCAGAAAAAAGGTTTGGAAGCCTTTGTAGATCACGAAAGTAAAAAGGTAGATACGCCGTTACCTCCAGGTCCATTTAAGCCATTACTTGAGGCACTACATCGACTACAACGCACTACCAGTGAAAATGGCATGCGCATTCGCACGGCATTAGTTACTGCGCGCTCTGCTCCAGCCCATGAGAGAGCCATTAGGACATTGATGGCATGGGGTGTAGATGTTGATGAAGCAATGTTCTTAGGTGGCCTTTCGAAAAGCGAATTTCTTAAAGAATTTGAGCCTGATTTTTTCTTTGATGATCAAACCGGCCATTGCCAATCTGCTGCGTCGGTTGCACCAACAGGTCATGTTGTGTCCGGTGTATCAAATAAACCAAAGAAGTAAGCATACGTTTATGGCAAAACTACCTCTTGGTCAATCGACACAATATCCGCAGCAATACGATCCAGACTTACTTTTTCCTATTCCTCGCGCGGATAATCGTAAGAAATTGGGCCTGCATGATAGCGGCGCACTTCCTTTTGTGGGAGTGGATATCTGGAATGCCTTTGAGGTCAGCTGGCTAAACCCCAAAGGGAAGCCACAAATTGCTTTAGCTGAATTTCATGTGCCGGCAGATTCACCGCATATGATTGAATCTAAATCTTTCAAGCTCTATCTCAATAGCTTGAATAATGCGCGCTTTGAAAGCGAAGATGCTCTTCGACAGCGGCTGATAACAGATATTTCCAATGCTGCTGGCAGCCCAATACATACACGCCTGACCCCCACAGACCATATTGCCAAAAAAGGGATGCAAGAAATGAGCGGGATCTTGCTTGATCGTCTTGATATTGAAGTAGACCCTTTATTGCCTGCCGACCCCAGCTTACTTGGGGTCAATCAGGATTTTGGCCCTATCGAACAATGCTTCGTCTCGCATTTACTCAAATCAAATTGCCCCGTTACTGGACAGCCAGACTGGGCAAGCATTCAAATTCGCTATCAAGGACGTCCTATTCTTGAAGAGGGCTTACTGCGCTATCTGATTGGATTTAGGCACAAAGGAGAGTTTCACGAACATTGTGTTGAAACCATCTTCACAGACATTAAACGCGAATGTAAACCGGATAAATTATCTGTCTATGCTCGCTACACCAGACGGGGCGGTCTAGATATCAATCCATTTCGCACTGATCATAATTCTCCTTGGCCAGACAATATTCGTCATGCGCGCCAATAGCAATTGATGCCTCATAAATGAAAAACCCCTTCTAGGAATTCCTACAAGGGGTTTTTATTTGCAGCAGCTACTGCGTTACGCACTACTTAAAATGGAATATCGTCATCCATTGCACCAAGAGATGCTGCACTAGATGAGGCAGGTGCTGATTGCTCTGCAGACTTAGAGCGACTATAACTCTCGCCGCCATCGCCGCCTCCACCAACAGGCTTACCGCCTAGCATTTGCATTGTTTCTGCAACGATCTCTGTGGAATATTTTTCTTGTCCACTCGCATCGGTCCATTTACGAGTACGCAAACGACCCTCAACATAAACCTGCGAACCTTTTTTGAGATACTGGCCAGCGATTTCTGCTAACTTACCAAAGAACGCTACGCGATGCCACTCAGTAGTTTCTTTCATTTCGCCAGTTTGTTTATCTTTGTAGCGATCAGATGTTGCTACTGAAATATTTGTAACGGCGTCGCCGCTTGGCATGTAACGCGTTTCTGGATCACGTCCTACGTTACCCACGATGATGACCTTATTTACCGAAGCCATGTTGTCTCCCGAAGAAAAATACTGCTGTTAATAACACTAAAAATGACTACTGAATTTCTAAACATCAATGAAAAGCTGCGGCTTTGTCTATGCTGCGATATCTTTTGATTGAGGAACCTTTGCAGGCAACTCACGCATCGACCAAGCAATTATAAGCCAGCAAATGAGGAGTACAGCACCCATCACAAAGACTGATAATTCTCCATGGCTATCCATTAAATATCCGCCAATTGCTGCTCCGGTGAATAAACCAATTGACTGAGTTGTGTTGTATACACCGAGGGCAGTGCCTTTAGATTCCTTAGCAAAGCGCGATACCAAAGAAGGTTGTAAGGCCTCTAATAAGTTAAATCCCACAAAATAAATCAATAAAGCAATGGCAATAGAAATAATGGATGAAGTCTTTGTAAATAGAATCTCAGCAATCAATAACAAGACAATCGCAAGTAACAAAATTGTGCGCAGTTTTTGTTTTTTTTCACCAAAAATCAAAATGGGTGCCATGCAAAAAAATGACAGCAAAACTACTGGCAGATAAATTTCCCAATGTGATGAAAGTGGCAATCCAGCTTGTACTAATAGACGGGGTACCACCAAGAACATCGCCACTTGCGTAGCATGCAAAACAAAGACGCCTACATTCAAACGCACTAATTCCGGTCTAAAAAATACCTCTCGCAGCGAAGCTTGTGCAATTGGAGTGTTAGTCTTGCCTGAAGGCAAAAGGTAGTAAGTCACTAACATTGCTACGACACCAAGGATTGCTAAGACCACAAAAATCCCACTCAAACTAATCATGCGATATATGGGCGCCGCCATCACCAAGGAGAGGGCGAATGACAGGGCAATACTGCCACCGACAAGCGCCATGGCTCGGGTACGTACCTGTTCGCGCGTTAAGTCAGCAACCCATGCTGAGATTGCCGCTGAAACAGCCCCAGCACCCATAATGCCGCGACCCAAAGCAATCCAAAGCAAATCATCCTTGGCTGCACAAATTAAGGCACCAGCCACAAACAAAGAGAGGCCCCACAAAACAACCACTTTACGACCAACCCGATCAGATAAACGCCCTAACGGAATGTAAAAACACGCCTGCACAATATTGAAGATTCCCAGCGTCAAGCCAACCCAAAGGGCATGCTCACCACCAGGCAAACCCCTTGCGTGGATGCTAAATACGGGCAATAAGAGGAACAGGCCTAGCATTCGTAGGCCGAAGATGCCTGCTAAGGCCAGAGTGGAGCGAAGTTCAGAAGGATTCATCAGAAAGAGCTATATTAACAAGTTACGCTAAAAAATCATGAATAACGAAATCAAGATCCGTGGTGCCCGCACCCACAACCTCAAAAATATCAATCTAGACATCCCTAGGGAAAAACTCGTCGTCTTAACTGGCTTATCGGGGTCTGGCAAAAGTTCATTAGCTTTTGATACCTTATATGCCGAAGGGCAGAGACGTTATGTTGAGTCGCTTTCTGCTTATGCCCGTCAATTTTTACAGTTGATGGAAAAACCAGATGTTGACACGATTGAAGGTCTTTCGCCTGCAATCTCCATTGAGCAAAAAGCAACTAGTCACAATCCACGCTCAACCGTAGGAACCGTTACAGAAATTCATGATTACTTGCGTCTATTATTTGCACGCGCAGGAACGCCGCACTGTCCTGATCACAATCTACCTTTAGAAGCACAAAGTGTTTCGCAAATGGTGGATACCGTTCTCGCATTACCAGAAGATACTAAATTAATGATTCTGGCTCCCGTAGTCAGTGAGCGCAAAGGCGAGTTTGTCGACCTCTTTCAAGACTTGCAAGCACAAGGTTTTGTGCGCTTTCGCGTGCGCTCTGGCGGCGGCACAGCTAACGCGGCTAAGGCAGAAATTTTTGAAGTGGATCAAGTTCCAGCGTTAAAGAAAAACGATAAGCATTCTATTGAGGTTGTTGTAGATCGCATCAAAGTGCGTCCTGATATTCAACAGCGACTTGCAGAATCCTTTGAGACTGCTCTCCGCTTAGCGGATGGTAAAGCCATGGTGGTAGACATGGATACCGGCAAGGAAATGATTTTTTCAAGTAAGTTTGCCTGCCCCGTGTGCTCGTATTCATTGCAAGAACTTGAGCCACGCCTCTTTTCCTTTAATAACCCAATGGGTGCTTGTCCTTCGTGTGATGGGTTAGGGCATCAATCGTTCTTTGATCCTAAGCGCATAGTGGCCCATCCCGAACTTTCACTGGCCTCTGGTGCAATCAAAGGTTGGGATCGCCGCAACCAGTTTTACTTCAAGCTACTGCAAACCCTTGCTAAACATGGCGGGTTTGATGTTGAGAAACCGTTTGAATCACTTTCTAAAAAGCAACAAGACCTCATCTTGTTGGGCTCCGGTGATGTAACCATCCCCTTTGAGTATATTAATGAGCGTGGCAAAAACACGATCCGTGAGCATGCGTTTGAAGGCATTGTTGCCAATTTTGAGCGTCGCTATCGCGAGACGGATTCAGTCACCGTTCGCGAAGAATTAGCGCGTTATCAAAATATTCAAACTTGCCCAGAGTGCAATGGCAGCCGCTTGCGTAAAGAAGCGCGCTTTGTCAAAGTGGGTGAGAAAAAACAATCCCGCGCTATATATGAAATCAGCGCACTGCCACTCAAAGAAGCCAAAGAATATTTTGAATCATTAGAGCTTCAAGGCGCCAAGAAAGAAATTGCTGACAAGATTGTGAAAGAGATCAGTGCTCGTTTACGCTTTTTAAATGATGTAGGGCTTGACTATCTATCTCTTGAACGCAGTGCCGATACCCTATCAGGTGGTGAAGCACAACGAATTCGCCTTGCAAGCCAGATCGGTTCTGGTTTAACAGGAGTGATGTATGTATTGGATGAGCCTTCTATCGGATTACATCAACGTGATAACGATCGATTAATTGGTACGTTAAAGCACCTACGTGATTTAGGTAATAGTGTCTTGGTAGTAGAGCACGATGAAGACATGATTCGTGCCTCAGACTGGGTAATTGATATTGGCCCTGGCGCTGGAGTGCATGGTGGCGCTATCGTGGCTCAAGGTACGCCGGCTGAAGTTGAAGCCAACCCGAACTCACTCACAGGCGCCTATCTCGCAGGACGAGAAGCTATCGAAGTTCCACAAAAGCGTATTCCTGTAAACGATCGTTTTCTTGAAATTATTGGTGCACGTGGCAACAACTTGCAGTCAGTGCATGCCAAAATTCCAGTGGGGCTTTTAACCTGCGTAACCGGTGTATCTGGATCAGGGAAATCTACCCTCATTAATGACACGTTGCATCATGCAGTAGCGCAACATCTGTATGGCTCAAGCACTGAGCCGGCTGCTCATGATGCTATTAAAGGCCTTGAGCACTTCGATAAAGTGATTAGCGTTGATCAATCGCCTATCGGCAGAACTCCACGGTCCAATCCGGCTACCTATACCGGTCTATTCACTCCTATTCGTGAATTGTTTGCTGGAGTTCCAGCAGCTCGCGAGCGTGGTTATGAAGCTGGCCGCTTTTCTTTTAACGTCAAAGGCGGTCGTTGCGATTCCTGTGAAGGGGACGGTGTCCTCAAGGTAGAAATGCACTTCTTGCCTGATGTTTATGTTCCATGTGACGTTTGTCATGGAAAGCGCTACAACCGCGAGACCTTAGATATTCGTTACAAAGGTAAAAATATTCACGAAGTGCTGTCGATGACTATTGAACAAGCACATGAATTTTTTGAGGCTGTACCTGTTGTTAAAAGAAAACTTAAAACACTTTTAGATGTCGGGTTAGGCTATGTTCAGCTTGGTCAAAGCGCAACTACGCTATCTGGTGGCGAAGCTCAGCGCGTGAAATTATCGCTTGAGCTCTCGAAACGAGATACGGGCAGAACGCTCTATATCCTAGATGAACCAACAACCGGCTTGCATTTTCATGACATTCAGTTGCTGCTCACCGTGATTCAAACTCTCAAGAAACAAGGGAACACAATTGTCATCATTGAGCACAATTTGGATGTCATTAAAACCGCAGATTGGATTATTGATTTAGGTCCCAAAGGCGGAGCTGGTGGCGGGCAAATCATAGCAACTGGAACACCGGAGGATGTGGTGAAAAATACAGCTAGTTTTACTGGTCACTATCTAGCGCCACTACTCGCACGCAAATCTACTGCCAACAAGAAAAAGAAATAATCTTTTTTAACCGAGATCTCAGAGTAATTTAGCTTCAGCCAAGTCAATTGCTTCAGAACTACCTGAGATCACCAAGATATCGTTTGCCAGTAGTTGCAATTCGGGCGTCAGTATCAACTTTGCATAATCAGCATTACGCCCTTTACGACGGACCGCTTGAACACTGACCCCCTCGGCTCCCAAATCTAGTTCCTCTAGTGTTTTGCCGACAGCCTGTGAATTAGGCAGCAAAGTGATCGAATGTAGGCGCCAAGATTCATTTGACCCAAAATCATCATCACTTGAGCCGCGGAAATAACCCCTCAACAAGCTATAGCGCTCCTCGCGCGCAGTCGTAATGCGTCTGACTACCTTACGCATGGGCACACCCATGATCAAGAGCACATGGGACGCAATCATCAAACTGCCCTCAATCAACTCAGGAACTACTTCGGTAGCACCAGCGGCTTGTAACTTACCAATATCAGCATCATCTCTCGTACGCACTAAAACGGTCATGCCTGGTCTTAAATGTTCGACCTGGCGCAAAACCCTTAAGCTTGCTGGTGTATCTGCGTAAGTGATGACTACAGTCTTAGCCCGAGATAAGCCAGCGGCTACTAGATAATTTTCACGGCTAGCATCTCCATAAACCACGTTGTCGCCAGCAGCAGCAGCTTCCTTTACTCGATCAGGATCCAAATCCAAAGCAATGTAAGGAATTTTTTCTTGATCGAGCATACGAGCGAGACTTTGGCCAGATCGTCCAAAGCCACAAATAATGACGTGATTTTCATTGCGCACACTCTTTGCAGCAACCCGTGTTAATGCGAGTGATTGCAATAACCATTCATTGCTTGAGAAACGCATGGCAATACGATCGCTGTATTCAATGAGAAATGGAGCGCAAAACATCGAGAGGAGCATGGCAGCTAACACTGCCTGACTTAATGTTGGATCAATTAAATCTAGACCATCAATTTGATTTAACAATACAAAACCAAATTCACCAGCTTGGGCAAGACATAAGCCCGTGCGAATCGAAATACCTGGACTGGAGCCAAAAAAGCGAGCAAGTATTGCGATCAATCCAAATTTAAACAATAGCGGCCCTAATAAAAGGACTATCACTAGAACCCACTGCTCGCTAATGACCTTAAAGTCAAGCAGCATGCCAATCGTAATAAAGAACAGCCCCAGCAATACATCACGAAAAGGTTTGACATCTTCTTCAACTTGATGACGGTAGGGTGTTTCAGAAATCAACATGCCCGCCAAAAACGCGCCGAGCGCCAATGAGAGCCAAAAGTGCTCTGTTAATGCCGCCATACCCAAAACAATCAACAATAGATTGAGCATGAATAGCTCTTGTGAGCGCAGTTTTGCTACCAACCTAAACCAACGACTCATCAGCGACTGACCAATAAAGAAAATCAATGTCAATGCCACTGTAATTTTGATTGAGGCAGCAGTTAAGGCGACAAAGAGATCTTTAGGATTCTTTCCAAGAGACGGCAAAAGAATCAACAAGAACACCACCGCCAAATCTTGAAATAACAAAATACCGACAACATTGCGTCCATGCTCTGTTTCTAATTCAGCACGATCGGCAATGAGCTTAGTGACAATCGCCGTTGAAGACATCGCTAGCGCGCCACCCAGTGCAATTGCAGCTTGCCAAGAGATGGGATAAATCCAATTCATGAGAAGACTGGCTGGCACAGCTAACAGCATGGTTAAAACCACTTGGCTGCCACCGAGTCCAAATACGATGGTTTTCATCGATCTGAGCTTATGGAGGTTGAATTCCAGCCCAATCGAAAACATTAAAAAAACCACGCCAAACTCTGCTAAATACTTAACAGTAGCTGAGTCACTTGCCAATCCAAGCGTATTAGGGCCAATCAGCACGCCAATGGCCAAATAGCCCAAAATAGGGGGTAAGCCAAAATAGCGGAAAATAACAACTCCAGCCACACCAGCGGCTAGGAGAATGAGAGTTAATTGAAGGACTGACGGCATATACTTACTCGATGATAGCTAAGACTCGTGAACGTACCCTAAAGCTTGCTCGCGACACCCTCACCATTGAGGCTGCTGCACTGCAAACAATGCGCGATCGCCTTGAAGGCATCCATGCGGACGCCTTAGTACATGCCGTACAGCTTTTGCACGACTGCAAGGGCAGAATTGTCGTTTCTGGCATTGGCAAGTCGGGTCATATTGCCCGAAAAATTGCCGCCACTTTTGCTTCGACTGGATCACCAGCATTTTTTGTTCACCCAGCTGAGGCCAGTCATGGTGACCTAGGGATGGTCACTAGAGATGATGTTTTTGTTGCCCTCTCTAATTCTGGCGAAACCGATGAACTATTAACGATCGTGCCGATTGTGAAACGTACTGGCGCCAAACTGATCGCACTCACAGGCGCCCCAGAATCTTCACTTGCCAAATTAGCAGATGCGCACTTAGATACCAGCGTTGAAAAAGAAGCGTGCCCGTTAAATCTTGCACCCACCAGCAGCACAACTGCCACATTAGCGATGGGAGATGCTCTCGCGGTTGCCTTACTAGATGCACGTGGCTTTAAAGCAGAAGATTTTCAGCGCTCCCATCCTGGTGGTCGATTGGGCCGAAAACAATTAATGCATGTGAGCGAAGTCATGCGCGGGCTTAATGACACACCAAAAATTTCTGTACAAGCCTCACTTCAAGAGGCATTGCTGGAGATGACAGCAAAGCGTATGGGTATGGTGGTAGTGCTAAATGAGAGTCAAAAAGTCTTTGGCATATTGACTGATGGTGATCTACGTCGACTACTAGAGAAAAGTTCTGATTTGAGTAGCATCACCCTGAAAAATGCGATTACTCCTAATCCACGGACCATACCGCCGGAGCTTTTGGCAGAAGAAGCCATTGAGATGATGGAAAAGCACCGCATTAATCATTTAGTCGTAACTGATCAAGATGGCACTTTATTGGGCGCATTAAATCTTCATGATCTTTTTGCAGCTAAGGTCATTTAACACTCGCAACACTCAACTTTATGTCCAACATCTTTGCCCATCATCAAACAAATCCATACCCAGATCACCCGCAAGCCTTAGAGCGCGCAGCAAATGTGAAGTTATTGGTATTGGATGTTGATGGTGTTCTCACCAACGGACAAGTTTGGATTGGTGCAGATGGCAAAGAATCACTTAAGGCCTTTGATATTCAGGATGGCTTGGGTATTAAGCTCTTAGAGCAATGCAATATCCCCACTGCGATCATTACCGGCAGAAACTCCAAGATGGTTCTGGCGCGTTGCGAGGAATTAGGTATTCAACATGCCCACATGGGAGTGGAAAACAAATCCTTAGTTTTGGCTGAGATACTGAAATCCCTTGGCATGCAAGAGAAGGACTGTGCAGTCATGGGAGATGATTGGCCGGATCTCGCTATGATGAAAAATGCTGGCTTACGAATTGCTCCAGCTCAAGCACATTTGGAAGTAAAAAAAGTGTCTCACTTAATCACTGCGCGCGAAGGTGGTAGCGGCGCAGTGCGCGAGGTGTGCGATTTGATCCTCAAAGCACAAAATCGCTATGATGAATTACTTAATAAGGCTAAACAGTAAAGGATGTCATTCACCTCTCAACAAATCAAAATAGGTATAGGTCGCACTTTATTGCGCCTAATGCCATTGATTGTGATGGGCGTTTTAACCTTAATGACCTTCTGGCTGGTGCAAAAAACCTCTCCGCCAGAAGCTCCTGCACAAGAGCGCATTCGCCTTCATGAGCCAGATTACATCATTAAACATGGCACACTTTCAGCTCTCAATGAACTTGGTAATACTAAGTACAGAATATTGACCGATAAACTCACACACTATGACGATGATGCTTCGATGGATTTTGACATTCCTCGCATGCGTCTTTTCCAACCGAATAAAGCACCAGTCACCGTGAAGGCTGACACTGGCCATATGGATGGCGATCTGACTATTCTTGAGCTTTTTAATAATGCTTCTATCTTCAGACCTGCTCAGGCAGCAACAGAGACCGAACCAGCTACATTGCGCATGCTCGCAACCTCTAGCTACTTCAAGGTGTTAATTAATGATGACATTATTGAAACGAATCGCCCAATCACGCTTGAGCAAGGCACTTCCATGATGAATTCAACTGACGGGGGTATTTTCAATAACATTCAACAGAGTATGACTCTCTCAGGTCAAGTTAAAGGTCGAATTGAGCGCGCGCCCAAAGGGGCTCAATAAAATGTCTCCCATGAAATATCTATTTTGCTCGGGGGTTTTTATTGCCGCACTGGTCACCCATCAGCATGCGCTTGCCGAAAAAGCAGATCAAGACAAACCCATCATTTTGGAAGCGGAAAAGGTTTCTGTGAATGATGTTCAGCAGGTATACGACTTAAAAGGTGAGGTTTTATTAATTAAAGGCACCATGCTAGTTACGGGAGATGATGGCCATATTCAAGTGGATCCCGAGGGTTATGAATTTATCGACGTCAAAGGCTCACCAGATGCAACAGCGAGTTTTCGGCAACGTCGTGAAGGCCCAGCTGATGAATTTATCAATGGACGCGGCACCCAAGTAACCTATGACGCCAAAACAGAGATTCTGACCATTACCGGCGATGCGAGCCTTAAGCGCACGCTGAATATGCAAATGCTCGATAAACTACACGGCTGGAAAATTGAGTACGATGATGTCAAAGAACGTTATCGTGTTTTACCTCCTGCTAATGCCAAACCAGAGGACCTACCCTTAGCGCGCGCAATCCTCTCACCAAGACGAAAAGCTACCTTAGAGAAATGACAACGGATTTAACGGCTCAAAATTCAAAACCCACACTAAGCGCCCACAATCTTCAGAAACGCTATGGATCTAGAACCGTAGTCCGAGATGTTTCTGTAGAGGTTAAGTGCGGTGAAGTGGTAGGTCTCCTAGGACCTAATGGTGCTGGCAAAACCACATCTTTTTACATGATTGTGGGGTTGGTACCTTTGGATGCCGGACGCATTGTCTTGGATGGAGCAGACATTACTCACCTGCCTATTCACGAGCGAGCTCGCATGGGATTGTCTTACCTTCCACAAGAAGCATCTGTTTTTAGAAAATTGAATGTAGCTGAAAATATTCAGGCCGTTTTAGAGCTGCAGGTTCAAGGCGGCAAACCCCTAAGCAAAGGTGAAATAGCAAGTCGTCTTGATGAATTGCTAGGTGAGCTACAGATTAGTCATCTGCGCAATAATCCCGCCCTTTCCTTATCGGGTGGAGAGCGTCGACGGGTGGAGATTGCCCGCGCCTTAGCATCCCAACCCAAATTTATCTTGCTTGATGAGCCATTTGCTGGCGTTGACCCTATTGCTGTTGGGGAAATTCAGCGTATTGTTCGTTTTTTAAGAGATCGACAAATTGGCGTTTTAATTACCGACCACAATGTGCGTGAAACTCTGGGTATTTGCGACCACGCTTACATCATCAGCGAGGGAAGCGTCTTGGCAGAAGGCCAGCCCGACCAAATTATTCAGAACGATGCCGTTCGTCGAGTCTACCTGGGTGAAAACTTCCGGATGTAAGCCCAGCAAGGCGTCCCATCCCATGCATTAAAAAAGTGCCTTTACCCCCTTGGATTTGAGCAAAATCGCTGATACGCTGGAGGCTCATGGTTTATTTTCCAAAAAAAACAGCTCAAAAAATATAGGGGCTTACTGCGCACCCCAGGCATTGCTTTGCGCATGTGTTGATAAAAGGAGTTGCTCATGAATTTGAAAATCAATAGCCGTCATGTCGAAGTTACCCCAGCTATGCGCACGCACCTTGAGGCGGGATTGGCCAAAATTCGTAAGCACTTTGATCATGTAATTGATGCATCTGCCTTTTTGGTAGTTGATAACGCCAAAGAGAAGGATCGTCGCCAAAGCGCTGAGATCACTATTCACCTCAAGGGCAAGGAACTATTTGCCGAGGCTCACAATGCAGACCTCTATCATGCAATGGATGCAGTGGTAGATAAACTCGAGCGTCAAGTTGTCAAACACAAAGAAAAGATCCAAGATCACCATCACGAAAAGCGATTTGAGTAATCTTTTTCGTCAGGACACCTATAATCAATCTCAATGAATGCCCTGACTCATCTGTTCACCCCTGACTGCATCGCATTAGACGTCCTAGCCAAAAGCAGGTCTGATGCCTTTGCAGCCGCCGGGGACCTCTTTGCCAAACAAGTTGGTATTGATGCAAGCTCGGTTATTGAATTTCTAAATGCTCGAGAGGATCTGGGCTCAACTGCTCTAGGCGCTGGTGTTGCCATTCCTCATGGTCGCGTAAAAGGTCTTAAACAACCTGCAGCTGCTTTTATGAGGCTTCAAGACGCTATTGAGTTTGCCGCGCCTGATAACGAGCCTGTTTCCACTCTCATTTTTTTATTGGTCCCGGAAAAGGCAACCCAACAACATTTAGAAATTCTGTCGTCTATCGCCCAACTACTTTCAGATTCTGATACGAGGCAGCAGTTAGCCTCTGCCACAGATAAAGTAAAAGTTAGTGAATTGTTACAAGGATGGGGTAACCAAAAATGACTCAGCCCTTACTCTTAGACGGAGTAACTGCTCAGCAGATTTTTGACGACAATGTTTCTGATTTAAAGCTTTCATGGATTGGCGGCCTTGAAGGTGCCGATCGGACCTTTCCACCAGAAGCCGTTAAAGCTGCGGCTGCCAGCTCTGACTTGGTAGGCCACTTAAACCTCATTCACCCTAGTCGTATCCAAATTTTTGGCGAGCAAGAGGTTGACTATCATGCCGCCCTGGAAACCAAACAAAAGCAAGAGCAAATTGCGAGCCTCATATCCAAAACGCCACCGTGCGTGATTGTGGCTGATGGCAAGCCTGCAGATCCCGACCTGCAATTGTTTTGTCAGCGCTCCTCCACACCCTTATTTACTACCCAAATTTCTGCTGCTGAGGTCATTGACCATCTTCGTACTTACCTTACCAAGATCGGTGCACCACAAATTACGATGCATGGTGTATTCATGGATATCTTGGGCTTAGGAGTATTGCTCACCGGAGAATCTGGCCTTGGAAAAAGCGAGTTAGGTTTGGAACTAATCTCGCGTGGACATGGTTTGGTAGCAGATGATGCGGTTGATTTCTCACGCTTAGGACCTGATTACATTGAAGGTCGCTGCCCCGTCATACTGCGCAACCTATTGGAAGTGCGTGGCCTAGGCTTACTCGATATTCGCACCATCTTTGGCGAGACCGCCGTACGCCGCAAATTAAAACTCCGCCTCATTGTGCAACTAGTACGTCGTACTGATGGCGAATTTGAGCGTCTACCGCTAGAAGCTCAGCATATTGATGTTTTAGGCATCCCTATTCGCACAGTAAAAATTCAGGTGGCCGCAGGTCGAAACTTGGCAGTTTTAGTTGAAGCAGCTGTTCGAAATACGATTTTGCAATTACGTGGCATTGATACCCTAAAAGAATTTATTGAACGTCAACGACTACAAATGAATGCGGAATCGGATTCAATCAAATCTCAGGGTCGCCTACTTTAAAGCATGCAGATTAATCTGATTACCGGAATCTCAGGCTCGGGTAAATCAGTTGCCCTGAGAGCATTTGAAGATGCTGGCTATGATTGCGTCGATAATCTTCCCGTTTCACTACTAGAAAATCTCATTGGCACTCTGGCAAAAGAAAAGAGTGAACGCGTAGCTGTTGCGATTGATGCAAGACGAGGCCAATCCATCGCCGAACTCCCATCCATATTGGAGAATTTAAAGCGCGATCATCAAGTTCGGATTGTTTTTCTAAATGCCGATACCAACACCTTGGTGCAGCGCTTTTCTGAAACACGTCGTCGCCACCCACTCTCCAGCAACGACAAAGAAAATCAGTCAGCCACCCTCATTGAAGCTATTGACAAAGAACGTAACCTGCTCGAACCATTGCGCGCTCAAGCCCATAGCATTGATACCAGCAATCTTCCTGCGCATGCGCTTCGCTCCTGGATTCAGGATCTTTTAAAAGATAAGCCCATTGGCTTAACTGTGATTTTTGAATCCTTTGGATTCAAAAAGGGTGTTCCTAGCGAAGCCGACCTCGTTTTTGATGTGCGTTGCCTCCCCAATCCTCATTACGATCAATTGCTAAGGCCGTTAACTGGCAATGACAAGCCAGTAAAGGAATTTTTAGAGAAAATTCCTGAGGTGGTCAGCATGGAAAACGACATTACTCAATTTATTGAGAAGTGGTTGCCCCACTATATTGCTGATGGCCGCAGTTATTTAACTGTCGCTATTGGATGTACTGGTGGACAACATCGTTCGGTGTATTTAGTTAATCGCATTAGCGAACATTTCCGTAGTCAGAGGTCACTTGCTAGCCTTCAACTCAATTTTTTAGATCGTCACCGCGAACTGGACTCAATCCCTGCAGCAAAACCTTGATCGGCTGGGGTAGCCCATAACGACCTAACTGGTTCAGGGAAATCCACTTCAAGCTAGGGTCGAGTAAATCGGTTTTTTGGGTAGCCTCGCTGCTCCACACCTGTATCCACAAACATCTGTGGGTAAAGACATGTTTAATGCGTTGACTAAGTGTCATCTTTTTAAAGATCGGTTGCCAGACATTCACATTCTCTGTCGGCAAGATTTCTTTCAACAAACTTTTTGTATTGACCAAAACAGCTTGTTCTGCAGCCTTACTAGTCCATGGTGATTCGGGCAATGACCATAGACCGCCCCAAATCGCTTTATCTGGACGCTTTTGGAGGAGAATGAAATTACCGGCACGTATTAAAAGCATGTTGCTAATAAACTCTGGGGATTTCGTTTTAGTCTTTTTTTGCGGCAAAACTAATACTTGATTGCTTAAATTTGCCTGGCAAGACTGCTCGAAAGGGCATTTTTTCTCTACACCCAAACAAACTGGTTTGCGAGCGGTGCACCAAGTGGCTCCAAAATCCATTAAGGCTTGGGTATACACCGGCATATCCTTGGCATTCTTTGGCAAGAGATCAATAGCCAATTGCCATAGCTGATCATCCGTTTTCTTATCTTGAAGCACACCCTCTACTGCATATAAACGCGCCAAAATTCTTTTGACATTCGCATCCAGAATAGGCGCTCTCTCATGAAATGCAAAGGCCGCAATTGCACCAGCAGTAGATCGCCCAACGCCTTTCAATTTTTCTAATGTATGCGGATCTCTTGGAAATTGCCCTCCAAAATCCTTCATCACTTGTTGGGCGCAGGTATGCAGGTTCCTTGCTCGCGAGTAATACCCAAGCCCCGCCCATTCAGCTAGTACATCATCGATTGGCGCGCTTGCTAATTTTTGCACTGTTGGAAAACGTTTCATAAATCGGGGATAACGCTCAAGCACGGTAGTCACTTGCGTTTGCTGCAACATAATCTCCGATACCCAAACTGCATAGGGATCACGATTTCCTTGCCAGGGTAAACCTGATCGCCCGCTTCGGGCATGCCAAGAAATTAGTTTTTCTGCGAAGGTGGCGCTTAACGTTTTTGGCATGCGGGACAAAAATACGTGGAGCGCTGACCTTGCACGATTTGCCTAATCGGGGTTTTGCATACCTTACATGGCTCATCTTTACGGTCATAGACCGTGGTTTGCACCATGAAGTGACCTGGATCTCCCTCGCTGTTTACAAAATCCTTGAGACTACTTCCACCAGCAGCAATCGCTTTTTTGAGTATGACTCTGACTGCTTGCGCCAAGCGAGAGCATTGAGGGCGACTGAGCTTTCCAGCGGGTGTTGCGGGATGGATGCCTGCTTCAAAAAGACTTTCCGAGCAATAAATATTACCAACACCGACAACTGCTTGACCTGCTAATAAAAACTGCTTTACGGCAACCGTTCGTTTACGTGAGGCCTGATACAAGACTTGGGCCCCTAGCTCTCCAGCAAAGTCTGATGAGAATGGCTCCACCCCCAGCTTTTGCAGCAAGGGATTATCTTCGATGCGTCCTTGTGATTTTGGATGCCACAAAATTGCCCCAAATTTTCTTGGGTCGTGCAATCGCAAACTCAATTTTCCAAATTCTATTGCCACACGATCATGCGGCTTTAAAGGTTCATTGGATGGCAAAACACGTAAAGTTCCCGTCATCCCCAAATGGATCAGCAGATATCCTTCATCAATTTCAAATAGAAGATATTTACCTCGCCTCTCAATTGCCTTTACCTTTTTGCCGGGGAGTATTTTTAACAGCGCTTTGGGCACAGGCCAACGCAAGCGCCCATCAATGATTTTGATAGCGCTAATCAAGCGCCCCTGCAAATGGGGGGCTATACCCAAACGGGTGACTTCTACCTCTGGCAACTCTGGCATAAATCCATTGTAGATTCGCAGATTAGAATGTGCTTATGAGCAAATTTTTACTGAGGCCCTATTTCAAGGGTTTGCGACTTCTCCTCGTCGCCTGCTGGATCACCATACCTTGCTTTGCCATTGCGCAAGTGGATGACGCCCAAACAGGAAAAGCCGTTTTTGAAGTGCTTGCATCGGAAATTGCCTTGCAAAGAGGTGAAGCTGGCTTAGCGTATAGCACTTACATGGAGATGGCGCGCCAATACAAGGATCCGCGTTTGGCACAAAGAGCCATGGAAATTGGAATTACTGGGGGCTCACCTGAACTCGCTTTAAATGCTGCAAAGACCTGGGAGAACCTTTCTCCCTCCTCCCAAACGAAACCTAAAGAAGTTCTAGTTACCTTGCTGATATTAAGCAATCGCTGGTCAGAAGCAGTAAAGCCAGCGATCGCCTTACTCAAACAACAAAATCCATCGCAACGAGAAAGCACTCTGGTGCAACTGCAGGCATTGCTTGCGAAAGCAAAGGATGAGTCAGATGCGCTGCGTGCCTTTTACGAAATTGCCTCAACAGCAAAACCGGACATCAAAGATCCCAGTCTGCTTTACACGTATGCCATGTCTGCAGAAAAAGCAGGGCACCTTGATGTCATGGAAAAAACATTGCGTGAAATTTTGCGAAAAAATCCAAACGATGCCAACTCTTTAAATGCATTGGGCTACTCTTTAGCCGACCGCAATATCAAATTGCAGGAAGCATTTGCACTGATCACCAAAGCACACCAACTTTCCCCAAAAGATAGTTTTATTTTGGACAGTTTGGGTTGGGTAAATTTTCGGCTTGGTAAGAATGCTCTAGCTTTAGAGCAACTCCAACAAGCATTCAAAATAAAGCCCGAAGCAGATATTGCAGCACACATTGGAGAAGTTCTTTGGGTAATGGGACGCCCTGCAGAGGCTGAAGAAATATGGAAGCAAGGCCAAAAATTAGATGCTAATAATCCCACTTTGAAGGAAACTTTAAAACGCTTAAAACCTGACTGGTCAAATACGGATCAAGCAGCCAATGGTCTGTGGGATGGGCGTTTTGCTGTCAAAGTCACAGGGCTAACTGACGCCCAAAATCAAGGTGGCTCAGGCGGTTTCACACTTACCCAAGAACAGCTTAAAGATGTATTAGAAATTCGCAACCCTGTTGGTGGGGCCATTGCAAAAATTACCATCACTCCTGGCGAGGCCGTGCTCGAACGTGATGGACAGGTCATCACAGCAATAGATGCAGATACGCTAGTACAAAATACTTTGGGTCTACCACTGCCAGCCAGAGGACTCTCAAATTGGCTCAGAGGTGAAATAAGGCCAGGTAGCGAAGCTAGTGTTGAACGCAATGCAAAAGGGCAAGTAAGGAGCATTAAGCAAGATGGCTGGGATTTATTCTATACATGGAGCGATAAAAATCGTCTTGAAAAATTAACGATGACCAGAAGCTCTAATATTGGATCGATCGATATTCGTTTGGTATTTGACAATCCAAATGAATGAAATACATAAACCCTCTCTAACGCTGCGCTCACCAGCAAAGATCAATTTGTTTTTGCATATCATTGGTCAGAGAGCAGATGGGTATCACCTACTCCAATCCGCATTCCAGCTGATTGATTGGTGCGACACGATTTACTTAAGAAGCACGCAAGATAACAAAATACATCGCATCAACCCCATTCCTGGTGTTCAACCAGAAAATGACTTAGTCGTTCGCGCAGCGCGCTTACTAAACGAGTACTGCCATACGCAGCATGGTGTCGAGATATCTGTAAAAAAAGAAATCCCCATGGGCGCAGGTTTAGGGGGAGGGTCGTCCGATGCAGCAACCACCCTCATCGGTCTTAATCAATTATGGAACCTCAATCTTGATCAAAAAACCCTCAGCGAACTTGGCCTCCAGCTCGGCGCAGACGTGCCTTTCTTTCTTTTTGGCAAGAATGCGTTTGTCGAGGGAATTGGGGAGCAGATGCAAGGATTGGCCTTAGGTCAGCAAGATTACGTGGTCATCTTTCCCAAAACAGGAGTAGCCACAAAAGCAATCTTCCAAGACCCTGAATTGACCCGAAATCATGGTCAGATTACAATGGAGGGCTTTCTTGCATCGTCTTGGTCCGATCTTTCAAATGATTGTCAGACAGTGGCGATGCGGATTTGCCCTGAAGTGAAGCAAGCTTTGGATTGGATACGTCAGGCTGTACCGGGTTCAGAACCCCGTATGTCAGGCTCCGGAAGTAGCGTTTTTGCCGTCTTAGACCCTAAGACTGATCGCGACAAACTGGAAAATCTTCTACAAAATCTTCCAAAAGGGTGGGTAGGCCGAATTGTTGGGGGGCTAAATAAAAATCCCGCTTACAATTTGGTTTCTTCAGATTGATCTGTAGGGGAATCGCCAAGCTGGTTAAGGCACTGGATTTTGATTCCAGCATGCGAAGGTTCGAATCCTTCTTCCCCTGCCAAATACTGTAGAAACGATAAAGACAACCTTTTGACCCTACAAAACCCCTAAGACTATGTCACCGACAAGCTCCGATTTATTAACTTTATTTACTGGCAACGCAAATCCGGTTTTAGCGCAAGCAGTTGCTAAAGAACTCAAGTTGCCACTAGGTAAAGCTTTTGTTGGTCGTTTCTCAGACGGTGAAATTCAAGTAGAAATTCAAGAAAACGTTCGCGGCAAAAATGTTGTAGTGATTCAATCAACCTGTGCACCAACTAATGACAGCTTGATGGAATTAATGATCATGATTGATGCTTTAAAGCGGGCTTCCGCTAGTCGCATCACTGCAGTGATTCCCTACTTTGGATATGCTCGCCAAGATCGTCGTCCACGCTCAGCTCGTGTTGCTATTTCAGCCCGCATCGTAGCTAATATGCTCCAATCCGTTGCTGGCATTGAGCGCGTCCTCACAATGGATCTTCATGCCGATCAGATCCAAGGTTTCTTTGATATTCCAGTAGATAACATTTATGCCTCACCAGTTTTGCTTGCTGACCTACAAGCCCAAAAGAGTCAGAAGGATCTGATTGTTGTCTCCCCAGATATCGGCGGCGTTGTACGCGCTCGAGCAATGGCTAAACAATTGGGCACAGATTTAGCGATTATTGATAAACGTCGTCCCAAAGCGAATGTGTCTGAGGTTATGCATCTCATTGGCGAAGTAGAGGGTCGTCATTGCGTCATCATGGATGACATCATTGACACTGGTGGAACCCTCTGTAAAGCCGCTGAGGCACTCAAAGAGCGTGGCGCCAAAGGTGTCACCGCATATTGCACGCATGCCGTGTTATCGGGTGGCGCTGTAGCTCGTATTGCAGCCTCAGAATTAGACGAATTAGTAGTAACCGATACCATTCCATTGACTGAAGAAGCGCTAAAAGTGGGCAAAATTCGCCAATTGAGCGTTGCACCATTGCTTGCTGAGACCCTTTCTCGTATCAGTAAGGGTGATTCAGTCATGTCGATGTTTGCTGAATAAACCAAAAAATACGGTTTTAAGCCCATTTTTAGGGGTTTAAGGCGGTTTTTTGAGGGTTTATAGGTAAATCCCTTCCTTCCCACGATATAATTTAAGGCTTTTCCGTTTGGTCGCGAACGGAAATTAACCTTAAAAGGGAATTTAATATGAAAGTTGTTGCATTCGAAAGAAGCGTACAGGGAACGGGTGCGAGCCGCCGTCTGCGCAATTCCGGAAAAACTCCGGGAATCGTTTACGGTAGTAAAGATCCAGCCTT
>NZ_JAHBAK020000019.1 GCF_018500155.2 Polynucleobacter sp. | reverse complement strand
TTTCAATACCGCGCTAACGGGTTATCAAGAGATCATTACTGATCCGAGCTATTCGCGTCAAATCGTCACTTTGACCTATCCCCATATCGGCAATGTTGGCGTCAATTCGCAAGATGCGGAATCCGATCAAATTCATGCAGCTGGCCTTGTCATTAAGGATTTGCCAAAACGTGTTTCTAACTTTCGCTCTGAGGGGAGCTTAGACGCTTACCTAACAAAAGCAGGTGTAGTTGGCATTTCTGGTATTGATACACGAAAACTCACGCGCATCTTGCGGGATAAAGGTGCTCAATCGGGGGCGATTGTTGCAGGAAAAATGGGGGATGATTGCGAAGCTCTTGGGCAAAAAGCTCTTGGCTTAGCAAAAGCATTTCCTGGTATGGCTGGTCTTGATTTGGCCAAGGTTGTCACTACTAAAAAGCCTTATGACTGGCGTGAAGGCGAGTGGGAGCTATTGGGTCCTAACGGTAAGCCGGGTTATAAAACCTTAGATACTACTAAGCCAACCAAAAAAGTGGTTGCATTTGATTTTGGTGTGAAGCGCAATATATTGCGGATGCTAACTGAACGTGGCTGCGAGTTAACGGTCGTGCCTGCACAAACCAGTGCGGCTGACGTTTTGGCAATGAATCCGGATGGCGTATTTTTTTCAAACGGACCTGGAGATCCGGAACCTTGTGATTACGCAATTGCAGCCGCTAAAGAAATAATTGCTAGGGGCATCCCGACATTTGGCATTTGCTTAGGCCATCAAATCATGGGCTTAGCTGCTGGTGCGAAAACGTTGAAAATGAAGTTCGGTCACCATGGTGCAAATCACCCCGTAAAAGATTTAGATACTGGTCGTGTGGCAATTACCTCTCAAAACCATGGCTTTGCTGTAGATGCTAATACCTTGCCTAGTAATGTGCGGGTAACCCATGTTTCATTATTTGATGGTTCATTGCAGGGCTTGGCATGGACGGATAAGCCAGCCTTGTGCTTCCAGGGCCACCCTGAGGCCTCGCCTGGTCCTCACGATATTGCCTATTTATTTGATCGATTTGTGGAGCTCATGAATGCTGCCAGCAAGAAGGAGGGCAAATAATGCCTAAGCGTAGCGACATTAAGAGCATCTTAATTATTGGCGCTGGTCCGATTGTGATCGGCCAAGCTTGCGAGTTTGATTACTCAGGTGCTCAAGCATGCAAAGCATTGCGTGACGAAGGTTACAAAGTGATTTTGGTCAACAGTAATCCAGCCACCATCATGACAGACCCTGAGATGGCAGATGTCACCTACATCGAACCCATCACTTGGGAGGTGGTTGAGCGCATTATTGCCGCTGAGAGACCTGATGCCATTTTGCCGACTATGGGTGGTCAAACGGCTTTGAACTGCGCTTTGGATTTACACCGTCATGGCGTACTACAAAAATATGATTGCGAACTCATTGGCGCATCACCGGAAGCGATTGATAAAGCAGAGGATCGTCAGAAGTTTAAAGATGCGATGACCAAAATTGGTCTAGGTTCAGCTAAATCTGGGATTGCGCATTCGATGGAAGAGGCGCATGAAGTGCAGCAACGCATTCAAAGAGAAACCGGTAGCTCTGGTTTCCCAGTAGTCATTCGTCCATCATTCACCATGGGTGGATCAGGAGGCGGAATTGCTTATAACCGCGAAGAGTTTGAAGAAATTTGTAAGCGTGGTCTTGATCTATCTCCAACCCACGAGCTATTGATTGAAGAGTCTTTGCTTGGTTGGAAAGAGTTTGAGATGGAAGTGGTGCGTGATCGCAATGACAATTGCATCATCGTTTGTTCTATTGAAAACTTGGATCCGATGGGCGTGCACACCGGCGATTCCATTACGGTGGCACCAGCACAAACCTTGACTGATAAAGAGTATCAATTGATGCGTAACGCATCAATTGCTGTATTGCGTGAAATCGGTGTGGATACTGGCGGTTCGAACGTTCAGTTCTCCATTAATCCCGTAGATGGCCGCATGATTGTGATTGAGATGAATCCTCGGGTATCTCGTTCTTCTGCCTTGGCTTCCAAAGCAACGGGTTTTCCTATTGCAAAGATTGCCGCCAAACTGGCTGTGGGTTATACCCTGGATGAGCTCAAAAATGACATTACTGGCGGAGCAACGCCAGCCTCTTTTGAGCCTTCAATTGACTATGTTGTAACCAAGATTCCACGCTTTGCATTTGAGAAGTTTCCTCAAGCAGATTCTCGCTTGACCACGCAAATGAAATCCGTTGGCGAGGTGATGGCAATTGGCCGCACTTTCCAAGAGTCGTTTCAAAAGGCATTACGTGGTTTAGAAGTTGGTGTTGATGGATTGGATGAAGTTTCCACAGATTTGGATGACATCATTAATGAAATCAATGAACCTGGCCCAGATCGCATTTGGTATTTAGCGGATGCTTTCCGTATGGGAATGGGATTGGATGAGGTTTATAGCGAAACCAAAGTGGATCCATGGTTCTTGGAGCAAGTTGAAGAGCTTGTCACTATTGAGAATGAGCTCAAGCAACGCAAGATTGATAGTCTCTCAGCTGCTGAGCTTCGCTTTGTAAAGCAAAAAGGTTTTTCTGATCGTCGTTTAGCCAAGCTGCTAGGAGTAGATGCATCCTCGGTCCGCGCTGCGCGTCATCGCTTACAAGTTTTGCCTGTCTATAAGCGGGTGGACACCTGCGCAGCAGAGTTCTCCACGAACACGGCCTATATGTACTCCACCTATGAGGCAGAGCATGGTGAGTGCGAATCTCGTCCAACAAATAAAGAAAAGATTATGGTATTGGGTGGTGGCCCGAACCGAATTGGTCAAGGTATTGAATTTGACTACTGCTGTGTGCATGCTGCTTTAGCAATGCGTGACGATGGCTATGAAACCATCATGGTCAACTGCAACCCAGAAACCGTATCTACCGACTATGACACTTCTGATCGCTTGTACTTTGAGCCGCTAACTCTCGAAGATGTATTGGAGATTGTTGCTAAGGAAAAACCAAAAGGCGTCATCGTTCAGTACGGTGGACAAACGCCTTTGAAATTGGCGCTAGATCTGGAGCGTAATGGGGTCCCTATTATTGGCACATCACCAGACATGATTGATGCTGCTGAAGATCGTGAACGTTTCCAGAAGCTGTTGCAAGATCTTGGCTTGCGTCAGCCGCCGAATCGCACAGCGCGCACTGAAGAAGAGGCGCTTAAGTTAGCCGAGGAAATCGGTTACCCATTGGTTGTTCGCCCTTCATATGTGTTGGGTGGTCGTGCAATGGAAATTGTTCATGATGGTCGTGACCTAGAGCGCTATATGCGTGAAGCGGTGAAGGTGTCAAATGACTCACCAGTGCTATTGGATCGTTTCCTCAATGATGCGATTGAGTGTGATGTTGACTCTATTTGTGATGGCAGCAATGTATTTATTGGTGGTGTGATGGAGCATATTGAGCAAGCAGGAGTTCACTCCGGTGACTCAGCATGTTCATTGCCTCCATACTCATTATCAGAGGCAACTATCCAGGAAATTAAGCGTCAAACCGCTGCTATGGCTAAAGGTCTAAACGTGGTTGGGTTGATGAACGTTCAGTTTGCGATTCAGAATGATGGCGGAAATGATGTCATCTATGTGCTTGAAGTGAATCCAAGGGCATCAAGAACCGTACCTTTTGTTTCAAAAGCTACGGGCTTACAGCTTGCGAAGATTGCTGCTCGCTGTATGGTTGGCCAGACTTTGGCGCAACAAGGCATTCAGTCTGAAATTAAGCCCCCTTACTTCTCTGTGAAGGAAGCGGTATTTCCATTTAATAAATTCCCCGGAATTGATCCTATCCTTGGGCCTGAGATGCGTTCTACAGGTGAAGTTATGGGTGTGGGTAAAACTTTTGGTGAAGCATTATTTAAGTCCCAATTGGGTGCGGGTATCAAATTGCCTAAGAGTGGAACGGTACTGCTGACGGTGAAGGATAGTGATAAGGCTAAAGCGGTAGAAGTGGCTAAGCTACTAAACCAACTAGGTTTCCCGATGGTTGCCACCAAAGGCACAGCTGCTGCAATAGAAGCCGCTGGCTTGCCTGTACGCCTGGTTAACAAGGTGAAAGATGGCCGTCCACACATCGTCGATTTCATTAAAAATGGCGAGATTTCGTTAGTGTTTACCACCGTGGATGAAACCCGCACTGCGATTGCGGATTCACGCTCGATACGCACCAGCGCTCAAGCGAATGGCGTGACCTACTACACCACAATTAGTGCGGCGCGCGCTGTGATGGATGGCTTATTGACCTCGCAAAATGGTAGTAAAGAGTCTCTAGAGGTTTATTCCTTGCAGAACTTACATCAGGCACTTAATTAATCTAAAATCACAAATATAGGCGCGTTTTGCGCCTTTTTAAGTTAGGTTAGCAGCATGAGCACAATTCCAATTACCAAGCGTGGTGCCGAGCTCCTCAAGGAGGAGTTGCACCGTCTAAAACATGTAGAACGTCCCGCAGTGATCAACGCGATTGCTGAGGCTCGCGCACAAGGCGATCTTTCTGAGAACGCCGAATACGATGCAGCAAAAGAAAAGCAAGGATTTATTGAAGGCCGCATTCAGGAGCTAGAAGGCAAATTATCTGCGGCGCAGATCATTGATCCAGCAGCTCTAGATGTGTCTGGTCGCGTTGTCTTTGGTGCCACTGTAGATCTAGAAGATTTAGAGGATGGCACCAAATTTACTTATCAAATCGTGGGTGACGACGAAGCTGATATTGCAGCCAATAAGATCTCCATTAGTTCACCGATTGCGCGCGCATTGATCAGTAAAGAAGAGGGTGATGTTGTTGCAGTACAAGCACCCGGTGGTAATCGCGAAGTAGAAATCTTGGCAGTGAAATATATCTAATGGCTCAATCCCAAACCCAGAGAGTTTTTAATGTCATTTCTGGGCTTTGGGTTGGTAGCTATATCGCTGTTGGCTTACTGGTAGTACCAATACTTTTTTCGACGCTAGGCGATAGACAGGTTGCAGGAATGATTGCAGCAAACTTGTTTAAAACTACGGCATACATTGGTGTTGCCTTAAGTGGTTTCCTGATGGTGATGGCCAATCATCTGGTCAGAGTAGGACTCAATCATTTTCGAATCATCCGCTGGATTTTATTGGGATTGCTGGTTTGTACATTGGGTTCAGCGTTCATCATCATCCCTTGGATGAATGCCATACGCGAGCATGCATTGTTTGCAGGAATAGCGGTTCAGGATTCAATAGATGCCGAGTTATTTAAGCGCCTGCACGGTATATCAAGCATCCTTTTTGTTTGTCAGTCGGTACTGGGATTGCTTTTAGTGTGGCGAACAACAAAAAACGTCGACTAGCGACGTTTTTTATTCTTAAGAGCCAAGAGATTTTTTCTTGGTGCTACTCATTCGTACTTTCCGTTTCTTAATGGGTGCAGGTGCTGCCACTGCTTTGCGATATCCCGGTGACGACCAGCCGATTTTGGATTCAGCTGCCTCCGAGCGCAACGGACGCTTCTTTGATTTAGATGTTTTCACAGCCGCAGCCCGTTCAAAAGCGGATCTGCCAGATGATGAGCGACTAGAAGATTTTTTTGTCTGCGATGTTTGTAATGATTTTTTCGTTTGTTTGCTGGATCGGGCTAGATTGGCGTAAGCCTCATCTAGGGCATCTTTAGGTTTCCAAAGTACCAATAACTTACCGATGTGTTGCACCGGGGCAGCATCTAACTTGTCGCAGAGTTCTTCATAGATTGCAACACGAGCTTCGCGATCATCGCCAAAGACACGAACCTTAATAAGGCCATGATGTTTTATTGCTGATTTTGCTTCTTTAATTACCGCAAGAGTTAATCCATCACCGCCAACCATGACGACAGGACTTAAGCCATGGGCATCCGCTTTAAGAGATTTACGTTGTGCAGGGGTAATAGTCAGTGCTGTCATGGTGATGATGATAGAGCATTGATCACTTTCTCTAAAAATTAGTGTGTTTTTGGTGTTTTTCTAGACAAATCCTTTTGCTTTAGGGGCCAGAAACTAGGAAAATGTAGGGCGAAAGTGGATAAGTTGTGGCAAAAAATAAATTTAATAAAAGTTGGTTGCAGGATCACCTTACAGATCCTTATGTGAAGATGGCCCAAAAAGAGGGCTATCGTGCTAGAGCGGTTTACAAGCTGAGTGAAATAGATGAGCAAGACCATCTCATCAAAGCAGGTATGACCATTGTTGATCTTGGCAGCGCTCCAGGAAGTTGGTCTCAATATGTACGTAATCGCTTAACCGAATTGGGTAAAAGCAATCCTAAAGTGGAGTCAGGCAAACCCGATGGTCAAATTATTGCTATTGATATCTTGCCAATGGAAGAGATTGCGGATGTGCACTTTATTCAGGGTGACTTTCGCGAAGAAGAGGGTCTGGCTGCTTTAGAGTCACTATTACCAAAGGAGGCCGATGGCAAGGTGGATCTGGTTCTTTCGGACATGGCTCCTAACCTCTCTGGAGTGGGCGTAGCTGACGCAGCTAGGATGGCATTTTTAGCGGAAATTGCGCTTGATTTTGCTGTTGCACATTTAAAGCCTGAGGGTGCCTTACTGATTAAGTGTTTTAACGGTAGTGGTTACAGCCAGATCGTTGAATCATTTAAAAAGGTCTTTAAATCCGTTGCCTCCAGAAAACCCAAGGCTTCCAGAGCGAGATCGTCTGAGATCTTCTTGTTAGGCAGAAACCTTAAACCACCCAAATAAGGCCCTATTTACACCCCTGATAGCTCAATAACCCCCTGAAATACATGGGTTTAGCAAATAAATCCTCAATTAGCCCTTGAAAAAGGGTGGTAGTAGAATCAAATAGTTAGGAAGCAAATCGCATTTACACCTGGATTTATCCAGAAAAGGACTCAATTTTGAACAGCAATATGTTCCAAAAAATCGGCGTGTGGCTCATTGTGGGTCTGGTGCTTTTTACTGTTTTTAAACAGTTCGATAAGCCAAAGGACCAAACTCAAGTCACTTACTCCCAATTCATGGATGACGCCAAGGCAGGAAAAATTAAGCGCGTTGATGTCCAGGGCCGTACATTGCAAGTGACCCCCGCAGATGGAAATAAATATTCCATTATTTCTCCAGGCGATATTTGGATGGTCGGAGACTTAATGAAGTACGGAGTACAAGTGACTGGTAAGGCAGAAGACGAGCCCAATATGTTGGTATCTGCTCTGTACTATCTTGGACCTACTTTACTGATTATTGGTTTTTGGTTTTTCATGATGCGCCAAATGCAAGGTGGCGGTAAAGGCGGTGCATTCTCTTTTGGGAAATCTAAAGCACGTTTAATTGATGAGAATAGTAATACCGTTACTTTTGCAGATGTCGCAGGATGTGATGAGGCCAAAGAAGAAGTCTTTGAGCTAGTCGACTTCTTAAAAGATCCGCAAAAATTTCAAAAACTCGGCGGACGAATTCCCCATGGCGTCCTATTAGTTGGTCCTCCAGGAACCGGTAAAACCCTTCTAGCTCGTGCTATTGCAGGCGAAGCCAAGGTGCCATTCTTCTCCATTTCAGGCTCTGATTTCGTGGAAATGTTTGTTGGTGTTGGCGCCTCACGTGTGCGTGACATGTTTGAGAACGCAAAAAAGAATTCACCTTGCATCATCTTCATCGACGAGATTGATGCAGTCGGCCGTCATCGTGGCGCTGGTATGGGTGGTGGCAATGATGAGCGTGAACAAACATTAAATCAAATGCTTGTTGAAATGGATGGCTTTGAGAGCAATAGTGGCGTGATTGTTGTTGCCGCTACTAATCGCTCAGATGTATTGGATAGAGCGTTGTTGCGTCCTGGACGTTTTGACCGTCAAGTACATGTGGGTTTACCTGACATACGTGGTCGTGAACAGATCTTGCAAGTACACATGCGCAAAGTTCCAATTGATCCCGATGTCAATGCGGCTGTATTGGCACGCGGCACCCCTGGATTCTCAGGTGCTGATTTAGCGAATTTGGTAAACGAAGCTGCATTATTTGCAGCGCGTCGCAATAAGCGCTCTGTAGATATGAAGGACTTTGAAGATGCTAAGGACAAGATTTACATGGGGCCTGAGCGTAAGTCTGCGGTGATGCGTGAAGAAGAGCGTCGTAATACTGCTTACCATGAGTCTGGGCATGCTGTTGTGGCCAAGGTATTGCCAAAAGCGGACCCTGTTCATAAAGTCACCATCATGCCGCGTGGTATGGCATTGGGTGTCACTTGGCAGCTTCCAGAATTCGATCGAGTCAATCTCTATAAAGATCGCATGCTTGAGGAGTTGGCAATCTTGTTTGGTGGTCGTGCTGCTGAAGAGGTTTTCTTAAACTCGATGAGTACGGGCGCATCTAATGATTTTGAACGTGCCACAAAAATGGCGCGCGACATGGTTACTCGTTATGGTATGAGCGATAGCTTGGGAACAATGGTCTATGTCGATACAGAGTCTGAAAGTATTTTTGGACGCACGAATTCGAAAACAGTTTCTGAGTTAACACAGCAAAAAGTTGATGCAGAAATACGTACATTAATTGATAGCCAATACGCTTTAGCGAAGTCGATCCTAGAGCAGAATCGCGATAAGGTTGAGGCTATGGTAGCGGCATTACTCGAATGGGAAACCATTGATGCAGAGCAAATTAATGACATCATGGAAGGTCGTCCACCACGTGCGCCAAAGCCACCAATTGCAACGCAATTTGGTAACTCGGCTGGAACTACAGGACCGGCAGCGGGTAGCGCCCCAGCAACAGCTTAAGTATTAATTGGAATGACAGCAACAGGCATTCAAGAGATGCCCACAACATGGCGTTGTGGGCGTTTTCTTTTTGACTTCTCTAAACGTCAGCGACCGATTGTGATGGGTATTTTGAATGCAACCCCTGACTCTTTTTCAGATGGGGGTAAGTTCAGAACGCCAAAGGATGCTATAGCCCAAGCAGAGATCATGATTAAGAATGGCGTTGATCTGATTGATATCGGTGGTGAGTCCACGAGACCGGGCGCTGAACCCGTCTCTCTGCAAGAAGAGCTTGATCGAGTAATGCCAGTGATTGAATCATTAAGGGACTGTGGTGTACCGCTTTCAATTGATACTTATAAAGCCCAAACTATGCGGCAAGCATTAAGTGCCGGTGTTGATTGCGTTAATGACATTTGGGCATTGCGACAAGAAGGATCTATTGAGGCGGTCCTTGAGAGTAGTCAATGCGGCATCGTACTCATGCATATGCAACGAGATCCTCTCACAATGCAATTTAATCCAAAATACTGCGATGTTGTTGCTGAAGTAATGCAATTTCTTCAGAAACGAGCATCTTTATTGCTATCAAAAGGTGTTGATCAATCTCGGATTGCAATTGATCCTGGCTTTGGCTTTGGTAAAAGTCTTGAGCACAATCTAGAAATGCTCAATAAGTTTGCAAGTTTCTCGTCTCTAGGTTATCCAGTATTGGCAGGTATTTCTCGAAAATCCATGATAGGTAAAGTCACAGGTAAAGATACTAATGAACGTGTAGCCCCAAGTATTGCCGCTGCCATCATGGCGGCAGATCGAGGCGCTCGAATTGTCAGGGTGCATGATGTACCTGAGACGGTAGATGCCTTAAAGCTTTGGGAGGCAGTTCATCTTGCTCAATAGGCCAGAACACGGCTTTTTATCGGTTTTATAATTGTATCCATGAAAAAACAATACTTTGGAACGGATGGTATCCGCGGTGAAGTTGGGCAATTTCCGATTGTTCCAGAATTCATGACGCGCTTAGGTTACGCCGCTGGCATGGTGCTCAATAAAAGCGCCAAACCAGGAGAGCGTTGCAAAGTATTGATTGGTAAAGATACGCGTGTTTCAGGTTACTTATTGGAAGCAGCTCTAGAGGCAGGTTTTGCGGCGGCAGGCGTTGATGTGATGTTGTGCGGTCCTATACCGACCCCGGGTGTTGCTTATCTCACCAAAGCATTACGTCTTTCAGCGGGTCTTGTGATTTCTGCATCACATAATCCTTATCAAGATAATGGCATTAAATTTTTCTCAGCCAATGGCGATAAATTAGATGATGATTTTGAATTCGCTATCGAAGCGGAGCTAGCTAAGCCAATGGGTTGCGTAAGCGCAAAGGAATTGGGTAAAGCATTTCGCCTCGATGATGCAGCTGGTCGATATATTGAGTTTTGCAAATCGACTTTTCCTGGCGATCTCAATCTCAAAGGAATAAAACTCGTAGTCGATTGCGCTAATGGTGCTGCGTATCACACGGCTCCCCATGTATTTCATGAGCTTGGTGCAGAAGTAATATCGATTGGCGTCACTCCCGATGGCCGTAATATTAATGACGGTTGTGGGGCAACCGCACCTGATGCACTGATCGCCAAGGTCAAAGAGGTAAATGCTGATTTAGGTATCGCTCTAGATGGTGATGCTGACCGTCTGCAAATGGTAGATGCTAGTGGGCGATTATTTAATGGCGATGAGCTACTCTATGTGCTGGCAAAAGACCGCTTAGATCGTGGTCAGCAGTTAGGTGGCGCTGTAGGCACTTTGATGACCAACTTGGCCGTTGAAAATGCAATTAAAGCATTAGGCATTGGCTTTGAACGCGCTAACGTTGGCGATCGTTATGTACTAGAGCTGCTAAAGCAAAAGGGCTGGATTGTTGGGGGCGAGGGATCTGGTCATTTACTCTGTCTTGATCAACATTCGACTGGTGATGGCACGATTGCAGCACTACAAGTCTTGGCGGCAATGTCTCACAACAAGAAAAGTCTTGCACAGTTATTAGATGCCGTGAAAATCTTCCCGCAAGTGCTTCTGAATGTAAAGTTCAAGGCTGGTTATGAATGGAAGTCTGATCCCGCA
This sequence comes from Polynucleobacter sp., assembly GCF_018500155.2. GTDB lineage: Bacteria > Pseudomonadota > Gammaproteobacteria > Burkholderiales > Burkholderiaceae > Polynucleobacter. Next base: position 9,503 of record NZ_JAHBAK020000019.1, on the reverse strand, counting down.
CTGAAATCTCAAATTGCTAAAGTAGAAAATGATTTAAAAGATATTGGCAGGGTCTTAATTCGCGCCTCGGGTACAGAGCCACTTCTGAGGGTAATGGTGGAAACACAAGATGCCCAAGTTGCCATGAATGCTGCAAAGAGTATTGCTCAACTGGTACCAACCGCATAGAGTCAACAGCAAACTTCTGTAAGTTATTGTTTTAATAGAATATTTTCATTTGTGACGTTATTGTCACAAAATCGTAATATTCGACCCTTATCGTCCTTATATCGCGCTATTGCGCCAATTTGAATGAGGACTGATGAAATGAAATCTTTCTTGCAAAAAGCCCTAGTGGTAAGTGCCATTGCAATTGCGCCGAGCGTATTTGCTGCAGATATGACAGGTGCTGGGGCAACTTTCCCTTATCCCATTTATGCAAAATGGGCTGAAGCATATAAAGCTAAGACTGGTTCAAACCTTAACTATCAGTCCATTGGATCATCTGGTGGAATTAAGCAAATCAAAGCGAAAACCGTGGATTTTGGTGCAACCGATAACCCCGTCAAGTTTGATGATTTAGAGAAGGACGGTTTAGTTCAGTTTCCAGCCATTATTGGCGGCGTTGTTCCAGTCATTAACGTGGAGGGTGTTAAGCCTGGGGAAATCAAATTAGACGGCCCTACGCTGGCAGATATTTTCCAGGGTGTTATTTCAGATTGGGGTGATAAACGGATTGCGATTATGAATCCAGGCGTGAAGATCCCAAGTGGTCCGATTACGGTTGTTGTACGCGCAGACGGTTCAGGCACTACAGCTATCTTTACTGACTACCTTGCTAAAACAAGCTCTTTATTTAAAGATGCAGTGGGTTCTGGTGCCTCAGTTAAGTGGCCTGCAGCTTCTACGGTCGGTGGTAAAGGCAATGAAGGTGTTGCTGCCAACGTCTCTCGAGTAAAAAACTCTGTTGGCTATGTTGAATATGCATATGCCAAGAAAAACAAAATGACCTTCATTTCATTAAAAAATAAAGATGGCCAATTTGTTGCGCCTGATGACTTAACATTTGCGGCAGCAGCAGCTAGCACAGATTGGGCAGCGATTCCTGGAATGGGAACATTTATTACCAATGCTCCTGGCGCTAAATCATGGCCTATTACTGGTGCATCTTTTATCCTGATTTATAAAAATCCAGAAAATAAAGCAAACGTTGCAGAAGTGTTGAAGTTCTTTGACTTTGCATTTAAGGATGGAAAGAAGATGGCTGAAGACTTGGACTACGTACCGATGCCTGACAAGACTACGGATTACATACGCAAGAATGTGTGGTCAAAAATTAAGATGTAATCATCTTTTATGATCCCAGAAAATATTTTGAACAAAAATGCACCCTCTGAACAAGCAATCAGAGTGGCAAAAATTCAACGTTGGCAAGATATTGCGTTTCATAGGGGAACGCAGTTTTTTGCCTTGACTGTACTTTTTGCGCTACTGGGAATCATTGTCTCTTTGTTGATCAATGCCTGGCCTGCACTCAAAGAATTTGGCCCTAGTTTTTTTATTACACAAGAATGGGATGTAGTAAATGGTGAATTCGGTGGTCTGATTGCAATATATGGAACATTGGTTACGTCAATGATTGCGTTGCTCATTGCGGTACCACTGAGTTTCGGAATCGCAGTCTTTTTAACTGAACTTTGCCCAGGTTCCTTGCGACGCCCATTGGGTACCGCTGTAGAGTTGCTGGCAGCTGTCCCATCAATTATTTATGGCATGTTTGGTTTATTTATTTTTGCTCCACTGTTTGCTGAATATATACAGCCAGCTTTAGCGGGCACATTAGGAAAAATTCCTGGCTTAGGTATATTGTTCTCCGGCGCATTTAATGGGATTGGCATTCTTTGCGCAGGCTTAATACTAGCAATGATGATTTTGCCCTTTATTGCTTCTGTTATGAGGGATGTGTTTGAGATTGTGCCTCCAGTACTGAAGGAATCTGCTTATGGTATCGGGTGCACAACTTGGGAGGTAGTTTGTAATATCGTTTTACCCTACACAAAAGCTGGCGTAATAGGGGGCATCATGCTTGGCTTGGGGCGTGCTTTAGGAGAGACGATGGCTGTAACTTTTGTGATCGGCAATGCTCATCGTCTTTCGCCATCTCTTTTTGCCCCCGGAAATTCTATTGCGTCAACTCTTGCAAATGAGTTTGGAGAAGCGGAAATAGGCCCACACTTTTCTTCATTATTTGCCTTAGCCCTGGCTTTGTTTGTAATTACTTTCATCGTACTTGCTTCTGCGAAATGGATGCTATGGAATATGGAACGTAAGCAAGGGCTCAAGTCATGAATCAGGCAATATTCAATCGCAGAAAACGAGCCAATAAGATCGGCTTATTGCTCTCCCTATTTGCAATGGCTATAGGCATGTTGTTTTTACTATGGATTCTGAGCATTCTTCTATACAAAGGATTCTCTGCTATTCACTTACCACTTTTTTTCGAAAGTACGCCTGCTCCGGGGTCGGAAGGTGGTGGTTTGGCTAATGCTATTGTTGGAAGTTTGCTTCTGGTTGGATGCTGCACATTGATTAGCACTCCTATTGGAGTCATGGCTGGTATTTACTTATCTGAGTACGGGGATCAAAGTAAAGTTGCCTCGATTACTCGCTTTGTTACCGATATCATGCTTTCGGCGCCTTCGATAGTGATTGGCTTATTTGTATATGCGTTAATCGTTGCGCAAGTAAAGCACTTTTCTGGCTGGGCTGGTACCGTAGCCCTTTCTCTTATTGCCATTCCTGTCATTGTTCGTACAACAGAAAATATGTTACGGCTTGTTCCTGGAAGCCTTAGGGAGGCTGCGTACGCATTAGGCGCGCCAAAATGGAAGGTTGCGTTTATGGTTACCTTAAGAGCAGCGCAAAGTGGTGTGATGACCGGTGTATTGCTTGCATTGGCACGGGTCAGCGGAGAAACAGCGCCTCTATTATTCACAGCGCTGAATAATCAATTTTTCTCAATCAACATGAATGCGCCTATGGCAAATCTTCCTGTGGTGATATTCCAGTTTGCAATGAGCCCATATGAAAACTGGGTTCAACTTGCATGGGGCGGCGCACTGCTAATTACATTTACTGTGCTGGCTTTAAATATTATTGCTCGTGTAGTTTTCCGCAAAAAGGTACAAGCCTAATTATGAACGCTTTAGAAATCCGAAATCTTAACTTTTTTTATGGCAGTTACCAGGGCTTAAAGAATATCAATTTAGATATTCAAGAAAAGAAGGTAACGGCTTTTATTGGTCCATCTGGCTGCGGCAAATCCACACTACTGCGTTCTCTCAATCGCATGTACGACCTTTATCCAGGACAAAGGGCAGAGGGCGAGATCAATTTTTATGGCGAGAACATTTTAGAATCTAATCGCGATCTCAATCTTCTAAGATCGAGGATCGGGATGGTGTTTCAAAAGCCAACACCATTTCCGATGTCAATCTATGAAAATATTGCATTTGGGGTGCGTTTATATGACAAGCTTTCTCGCTCAGAGATGGATGATCGTGTTGAGTGGGCCCTAAATAAGGCCGCATTATGGGGTGAGGTAAAGGATAAATTGCATCAGAGCGGCCTATCGTTATCAGGTGGCCAACAACAGCGTCTATGTATAGCCCGCGGGGTAGCAGTGAAGCCCTCCGTTCTTTTGCTTGATGAGCCTACCTCGGCCCTTGATCCGATATCTACCGCAAAGATTGAGGAGCTCATTAACGAACTCAAAAACGACTACACCATTGCAATCGTGACTCACAATATGCAACAAGCTGCTCGCGTTTCTGACTTTACTGCATATATGTATCTTGGAAGCTTGATTGAGTTTGGCAAAACAGATGAGATTTTTATAAAGCCAAAACGCAAAGAAACTGAAGACTATATTACCGGCCGTTTTGGCTAAAGGAAAATACAATGCCAGATAAACACTTATCATCCCAATTTGATGTAGATTTAAATGGGCTATGCAGCAAACTCCTTGAAATGGGGGGTCTTGTAGAGCAACAAATTTCAAATGCAATGCGCGCATTTGCTGATATGGATATTCAAATTTGCAATCAGGTCATTGCAAATGAAAAACTTGTAAATGACTACGAGATTCAAATTGATCTCGCCTGCACAGAATTTATTGCAAGAAGACAACCTACGGCTCGCGATCTTCGCTTGGTCATGGCAATATCAAAAGCTATTACGAATTTAGAAAGGGCTGGCGATGAGGCAGAGAGGGTAGCCAGACGAACAAAACGGTTAATTGAAGCAAATCATCAGTCTGACATTAACGTTGCTGAGATTAAGTTATCAGGTCAGATGGCTGTATCCTTGCTTCGCCGCAGCCTCGATTCATTCGCCCGTTTGGACACGAAATCTGCTGTTGCAGTCGTCCAAGAAGACCGTCAAATCGATGAGGAATTTAGGGCCTTTGTACGCAAATTAATCTCTTACATGATGGAGGATCCCAAGACCATTACTGCAGGCTTAGACATGCTCTCCATCGCAAAGGCAATTGAGCGTATTGGCGATCATGCTAAGAATATTGCTGAATTTGTAATTTACATTGCAAAAGGGGCTGATGTGCGCCATGCTTCACACGAAGATTTAGTGCGGGAAGCCAGTAAATCTGATTAGAATTGGCAATATGCCTAATCACATATTAATTGTTGAAGACGAGCCTTCAATTGCTGAGTTGATTTCTATCAACTTACTCCATGAGGGATATGTGATTAAGAAAGCTTTGCAGACGGAAGAAGCCGCGATTTCTATTCGTCATTCTTTACCGGATTTGATCATTTTGGATTGGATGCTCCCCGGTAAGTCTGGTGTTCAATTTGCAAAGGAGCTTCGTCAAAACGAGCAAACTTGCGCCATTCCCATACTCATGTTGACTGCGAAAGGCGAAGAGGGCGATAAAGTAACTGGTTTGGATGCGGGGGCAGATGATTATGTGACAAAGCCATTTTCTCCTAGGGAGTTAATGGCTAGAGTGAGGGCTCTATTACGCCGTCATGATAACGGGCAATCGGATGAGCTTATAACTGTTGATTTGCTATCTCTTGATAGCATTGCCCATCGAGTTTGGGTTGATAAAAATTTACCAAACCCCAAAGAGATTAAGCTTGGCCCAACTGAATTTCGTCTCCTAGAGCATTTCATGAGGCATCCTGAGCGAGTTCACTCGAGAACAAACTTGCTGGATCAAGTGTGGGGCAGCGATACTTATATTGAAGAGCGTACTGTAGATGTGCATATAAAGCGATTACGAGACGCCTTAGGGGAAGTGGGCTGTGGAGAAATGGTAGAAACTGTGCGAGGAAGTGGGTATCGCCTCAGAAAATTGCAACGTTCATAGACCAAGCTAAGACATGATTTATTTTTTTGGGCGCTTTGTAGTTATATTGGCTCTTGCAGCCTCTTTAGCTTGGCTCTCCATGAGGCAGTGGGGTGTGCTTGCTGGTTATTTAGTCGGATTTCTGGTCCTTTCTATCCCGCTAATCTATTCATATGTCAATTTAGCGCGCCTAATAAAGTTTATTTCACTCGATCGTGTTGAATCTCTACCAGGTTCCAGTGGCGCATGGGATGAGGCCTTCTCTCGTCTTGAGAAGCATGTCCGCACCATGAAATTGCAAGTGAGAACCATTGAGAAGCAACACGAACGTTTTATTGAGGCATTTCAGGCTTCGCCAAATGGCATCATCATGCTCGATGATGTTGATCAAATTGAATGGTGTAATTCAATTGCTGAATATTTCTTTGGTATTGCAATCCAGCGTGATGCACAGCAGCGCATTAATTATTTAATTCGTCGCCCAGAGTTTATTCGTTACTTAAACGATAGATTGTTTGATGAGCCCTTATTAATTGAGCAAATGGGGCCCAACGGTAATTTAAGTTTGTTAGTGCAGATTTTTCCATTTGCGGAAAATCGACGACTACTATTAGCTCAAGATGTGACCGACTTGCGCAAGGCAGAGGCAATGCGTAGAGATTTTGTCGCCAATGTATCTCACGAGATGCGTACCCCTCTAACAGTCATGATGGGATTTTTGGAAACCGTTCAAACTCTAGATCTTGATCAAGCTCAAAAGGATGAATACTTAGGTCTTATGATGACTCAAGGTAAAAGAATGAAAAGCTTAGTTGAAGATTTGCTGACCCTGGCAAATCTTGAGGCGAATTCACAGCCAGCTTCGATGACAATCGTTCCGATGAAATCAATTTTTGCCTTGCTGAAAGATGAAGCTATGGCCTTATCAAATGGTGCTCATCAGCTGAATTTTCAATGTGATACGGACCATTTTATTTTGGGTGAGGAGCGTGAATTAATCTCTGCAATGAGCAATCTTATTTCTAATGCGATTCGATACACTCCAGCTGGAGGTGCCATTAAAGTCATCTGGCATCTTAATCATGATGGCTTAGGCGAGTTTATTGTGCAAGATACTGGTCCTGGAATTTCGCCTGAGCATTTACCAAGACTGACTGAACGTTTTTATCGTGTGGATCGTAGTCGCTCACGGGAAACAGGTGGTACTGGCTTGGGTCTTGCGATTGTTAAACATATTGCTACAAGACACCAAGCAACATTACAAATAGATAGCAAAATTGGCGAAGGCAGTGTCTTTAGATTACAGTTTCCAAACACTCGCATTAGCTCCGAATTAATCTAAAACGTACCCCGTAAGCCCACCATGACACTCCTTCCTGGTTGTGGCGCATAGAGTCTTACTGCCATTGGCGTAGTGGCATACCGAATTTGCTCATTGAGAAGGTTCTTCAAATTCATGAAGAGCGTCCAATTCACCGCATTAATTTTCTCGGTATAGGCGATACCGGCATTAAGCAAGTTATAGCTTGGTGCAGGGCCTTGCTCCCAGCTTGCCAAACGATTCTGTTGGAAACTGTAGATATACGTTGCATTAGCGAGCCAGCCATTTTTTTCATGAGCAATTTCAGCGCCTAATCGAGGGGCGGGCTGCAATGGAAGATTACCACCAGCATCAAAACTGCCCTGAGAAGCGTCGCCAAAAATTCTTGCGCCCAAACCTTTTTCTCTCCAGTTGTAGGTCAGCTCGCCTTCAATGCCTTTGATCGTTGCAGCAGCCTGCTGTGCAACTACGACATTAAAGCCATTTGCATCGCCACCATTGATATAGCTACCCGTGTAATAACCATAGATGTAGTTATTGAATCGATTGGCATAAAGACTGGCTTTGCCGCGAAGCAATCCAGACGTCTTTTGAATATTGAATTCCAAATTGTGGGATGTTTCCTTATTGAGATTGGGATTGCCAATATCAAATGTTGCGGTGGATTCATGAGCCCCATAGGAATACAACTCTTGAGCGCTAGGAGCGCGTTGAGAAACGGTATAAGCAACACCGACTCCATGGCCGCTCATATAGTTCCATAATCCGCCAGCAGAATATGACAATAAATTAAACGCTCTGTTCTGCAAATTAATGTTGGGTGTCAGTCCAATTGGATCAATCGTTGGCTGTGGAATCAGTTCGGTACCTAAGTTGGGGTTTTGTCCAACATTGTTGTACCGCACCCCTAAGCTTCCTTGAAGAGCGTTCCATTTACCTTCCTCTATCCAAAAAAGCGCACTTGAATTCGTTTTTGTAGGAGGAACGATTGCATAGCTTCCTGTGCCTACCTCGGCAGCATTAAGAGATGATGTTGTGAATTGAGCGCCAACAGTGCCTTTCCAGCCAGCAATAGGATTGTGAGCTAGCTCTAAACGTGCCTCATTGGCAATGTTTTTCCATACTGAGGCTGCTTCACCAGCATTGGTAAATTCAGTATGGTTGTAATTGGTGTTGGCCGCACTAAATTTAAAAGAGGAAAATCCCGAAAAAGGATCTCTCGTTTGATGTTGTAAATCATAGCGATTCTGTGACTGATTGATTGAGCCACCCTCTGGTGTGGGAATGCCGTAGTTATTATTTAAACGTTCTACAGATACCCCTGTGTAACCATTTTGCCCAATATAAGAAACGCCAACCCCAAGATTATTTTGATTGCTAAAAGAGTTTGGTAGCTTTCCGGTGTAGTTATTACCACCATTACCATCAGGTGGAACAGTCCATCCACCAGGGGGCTCGCCCTGAGATTGAGTTGAGCTGCCTGGAATCGTATAGTTATTCGCATTATTGATAGCGGTATCAACGTGTACTGCTACAGAGCCATAGGCACCATCAACTTCTAACGAGCCTGCACGTCCGTTGTTAACGGTTTCATAGCTCGTATTTATTGCCCCTGTTGGCCTATCGGGTAGGTTTGTCAAAATGCGATCATTGACGACATTGACTAGTCCACCGCTGGAGCCTGATCCATAGAGTAGCGCGGCAGCACCACGCAAAATTTCAACTTGATGCGCGTTTTGCAGATTATTTCCAACCGCATGATCTTGTGAAATATTGGAAACATCTCCTACTGACAAACCGTTTTGCAAAATCTGAACTCGAGAGCCTTCAAGACCCCTGATGACAGGACGTGACGATCCAGCGCCATAGCCTGTGGCAGATACACCCAGTTCATTTGCCAAGGTGGCACCCAATGTTGAACCTAATTTATTGAGTAATTCTTCGCCCTGTAATATTTTGGTAGGCGTCAAAATGCTCTGGGCAGATTCCTGGCTTCCGGTTGCGGTAATTTCTAGACTGGGTGCGGAGGTTTGTGCGTTCGCGCAGTTAATTCCCATGCCAGAGATCATGACCAATAGCATTCGTCTTTTAAAAAGTGTACTTACGTGATTCACAAGAATCCCCTTTACTTCACAAACCCTTTCAGGTTTGCGTATCAATGAAACCGGGGCAAATGCCCAGCAGCTAATAATGACTAGATAAGAAGGGTGGGTGGAGCGCGAGACTGGTAAGCAAGGGCTGAGGTTTGTGCAAAATGAAATTGTTGCTTGCTTGCTAGGTGAGGAATTACAACTGATGTAGCTAAACCCTCAGATGAGGATTTCGGAATAAATCCAGCCAAACTAAGAGCGTCAAACAGGTGACATATCTCAGTGCTATGACTCAGAGTAGTATCGTTTTCTACCGCATAAGATTTCGAGAGTGCCTGATGGTCTTTAGCCGCGTGTGAAATGCTATGGGCATACCCAATCCAGTGAGTTCCTAACAGGCAAACTAAAAGCAAAGCGCTGGCCAAAACACCTTGAGCTTGTTTGAGTAATTTGCTTGAAAAATAGGCAACCATGGCCGAAATCTTACAGTATTTGCCCCAAAAGGCCCTGTCGGTGTAGAATATCGGTTCCGTCGGAGTGTAGCGCAGCCTGGTAGCGCACCTGCTTTGGGAGCAGGGGGTCCAAGGTTCGAATCCTTGTACTCCGACCATTTCTCTATTTGTTCTAGATAAAATCCCAGCCAATATCTGCCCATAGCTCAGCTGGATAGAGCAACGGCCTTCTAAGCCGTAGGTCGCAGGTTCGACTCCTGCTGGGCAGGCCAAATTTCTTCGAGCAATCT
>NZ_JAHBAK020000065.1 GCF_018500155.2 Polynucleobacter sp. | reverse complement strand
CTCCAAGGCGCCACAAGTTACACGCGACAGAATGTATATCGATACTATGCGCGATATGTATAACAACGTGACGAAGATTTTGGTCGATACCAATAAGAGTAACAGTCTGTTGTATTTGCCACTCGATAAAATCGTTGCACAAGTGAGTGCTGAGAGTGCTCAAGCTGCTAGCTCACAAGTAAATCAAGGTGGCTCGTCTTCTTCGTCTACCAGCACACCAACTGGATCGGTCACGGTTGGCGGGTCTACTGGTAACAATAGTTCTGGTGCAAGCTCTAGCTCTATGCCCTCTACAGGGTCTTCTAATGCTGACAAGCGCGATGGCTTGCGTAGTCGTGATCGTGACAGGGATTACCGCTAATGAATGCTAATCGTTTGATCGCCGCTGCTATTGCATTTATCGCACTAATCTATGTGCTGTCCTCGAGCATTTTCATTGTTGACCAACGAAAATTTGCTGTGGTCTTTGCCTTTGGTCAAATCGTACGGGTTATTGAAAAGCCAGGCCTACAAGTCAAATACCCCAGCCCGTTTGAAAGCGTGCGCTTTTTTGATCGCCGTATTTTGACGATTGATAACCCCGAAGCTGAGCGCTTTATTACCGCCGAGAAGAAAAATCTATTGGTCGACTCTTATGTGAAATGGCGTATTGTTGATCCGCGTAAATTCTTTATCAGTTTTAAAGGTGATGAGCGTTTAGCTCAAGACAGGCTCACCCAATTGGTTCGCTCAGCATTAAACGAAGAATTCACTAAGCGTACGGTGCGTGAGTTGATTTCAGATCAACGTGAGCAGGTGATGCAAGGTATCCGCAAAAAAGTAGCGGATGATGCATCCGATATTGGCGTAGAAATCGTGGATGTGCGTTTGAAGCGAGTGGATCTTCTTGCTGAGATCAGTGACTCAGTCTATCGCCGCATGGAAGCAGAGCGTAAGCGTGTGGCAAATGAATTGCGTTCTACGGGTGCAGCTGAATCCGATAAGATCCGCGCTAATGCCGAACGTCAACGCGATACGATTTTGGCTGAAGCTTACCGAGATGCACAAAAAATCAAAGGGGCAGGTGATGCTAAAGCTACCGCCCTATATGCCGAGGCGTTTGGTAAGGATCCTCAATTTGCTCAGTTTTATCAAAGTCTCGAGGCTTACCGTAACTCATTTAAGGACAAGAAAGATCTGATGGTCGTAGAGCCTAACAGTGATTTCTTTAAGTTCCTGCACAAGAAATAAAGCGCTAGAGATAAATCACTATGAATCGTTGGCTTCTCCCAGAAGATATTGCAGATGTTTTGCCAGCGCAAGCTCGCAAAGTGGAGATGCTACGCCGTTCTATTTTGGATCTATATCAGTCCTATGGCTATGAATTAGTCTCCCCACCGATTTTAGAATTCTTAGATTCTTTATTAACCGGAACCGGATCCGATCTCAATTTACAAACCTTCAAGTTAGTCGATCAATTATCAGGTCGCACTTTGGGTTTGCGTGCTGACATTACACCTCAAGTAGCACGCATTGATGCGCATTTATTAAATCGTGCTGGCGTAACACGTCTATGTTACGCAGGTTCTGTGGCACATGCCCGTACGCCTTTAGGCAGCTCTTCTCGTGAGCAGTTGCAATTAGGTGCTGAGATTTATGGCAGTGCTAACTGGGAAGCTGACTTTGAGGCCATTACGTTATTGCTCAAAACCCTGGAGACAGCTGGTCTCAAGAAGGTCTATCTCGATTTGTCGCATGCAGCAATTGTCACGGGTATTTTGGGTGATCAACTCTTAGATAAGGATGCGATTGAATCTTTGTACGGTCTATTGCAAAGCAAAGATCGTCCACGTTTACAACAGTGGTCAGCATGCTTACCTGCATCAGTTGCCAAGGCGCTACTGACGTTAACTGAACTCAATGGCCCGTGTTCTGATGTGTTGGCGGAAGCGAAAAAGAACTTGCCAAAACACGCTGCCATTGACCAGGCTCTAACAGACCTTGAGCGTATTGTTTTGGCTTTGAAAGCTACTACTGGACTAGAGCTCAGTATTGATTTAGCGGATCTTAGAGGTTATCAATACCACAGCGGCGTCATGTTTGCTGCTTATGTTGATGGCTTGCCTCAACCCATCGCAAGAGGGGGGCGCTACGACCAGGTAGGCCAGGCTTTTGGACGTGCGCGCCCAGCAACCGGTTTTTCACTTGATTTATTGACACTCTCGAGCTTATCCCCTATTCAAGTGCGTAAACCTGCCATTTTGGCTCCTTGGTTGCAAGATGCTGCGCTTGAGAAAACGATTGCTGATTTGCGCAGCCGTGGTGAGGTCGTCATTCAGGTTTTTGCTGGTGAGTCTGTAGAGGCTGCTGAGTATGAATGCGATCGAGAATTAGTAAAGCAGGGCGATTCCTGGGAAATTAGGAAGAAGTAAGGATGCCGATGAACCCGTTCTCATTGTTCGCCTAATTCATTAACACTTAACTTATTTTGTCATTATCTTTTTGGATTTCACTATGTCTTCAAAGCAGCAAGCACAAGGTCGTAATGTAGTTGTCATTGGCACCCAATGGGGTGATGAAGGCAAGGGAAAAGTAGTTGATTGGTTAACCGATCATGCTCAAGCGGTAGTGCGCTTCCAAGGTGGTCACAATGCTGGTCACACTTTGATTATTGGCGATAAGAAAACCATTCTTCGCTTGATTCCGTCAGGCATCATGCATAAGAATGTCATCTGCTATATCGGTAATGGCGTTGTACTCTCGCCAGAAGCGCTATTTAAAGAAATCGGTGAACTAGAGTCAGCTGGTTTGGATGTGCAATCGCGTTTAAAGATCTCGGAAGCAACGACATTAATTCTGCCTTATCACGTTGCAATTGATCATGCGCGTGAGAAAAAACGTGGCGAAGCCAAAATTGGTACAACGGGTCGCGGCATTGGTCCAGCCTACGAAGATAAAGTAGCACGTCGCGCACTGCGTGTGCAGGACTTGTTTTATCCAGAAAAATTTGCCGCACAGTTGCGTGAAAATTTGGAATATCACAATTTCATGCTCACCAACTATTACGGTGCCGAGCCTGTGAATTATGAAAAAACATTGGCTGAGGCAATGTCTTATGCTGAGCGTTTAAAGCCTATGGTTGTAGATGTCTCTGGTGCGTTATATGCAGCTGAGCAAGCGGGGCAAAATCTACTATTTGAGGGCGCCCAAGGAACGCTACTCGATATTGATCATGGTACGTATCCTTATGTCACTTCCAGTAATTGTGTAGCTGGTAATGCGGCTGCCGGTTCTGGTGTGGGACCAGATTCATTGCAATACATCTTGGGCATTACTAAAGCGTATTGCACGCGTGTTGGTGCGGGCCCATTCCCAAGTGAGCTCTACGATCACGATAATCCTGCAAAGCAAGATCCAATCGGAGTGCGCCTTGCTGAAGTGGGTAAAGAGTTCGGCTCTGTGACAGGACGTCCACGTAGGACTGGCTGGTTAGATGCAGCTGCCTTAAAGCGCTCCATCCAGATTAATGGTTTATCAGGCTTGTGTATTACCAAGCTCGATGTGCTAGATGGCATCGACACCATTCGTCTGTGCGTCGGCTACATGCTCGATGGCAAGAAATTAGATGTATTGCCTAGAGGTGCCGAGGCGGTTGCTCGTTGTGAGCCGATTTATGAAGACTTTCCTGGCTGGAAGGGCTCCACCTTTGGTATCCGAGAGTGGTCAAAGTTGCCAGTAGAGGCACAAAAATTCTTGCGCCGCATTGAGGAGGTTGCTGGAAAACCGATTGCAATGGTTTCGACAGGCCCTGAACGCGATGAGACCATCTTGCTTCAGCACCCATTTAAGGATTGAGCGAAAATAATCGATTAAGCATTGGCGGCGTCTTATTAACGAATAAACCCTATTTTTAACTTTTGCATAAGAAATCACTACTATGACTGCGCGTACTACCTGCAATAGCCTTCAAGTGGCAACCCCTTTATATCGTTTCATTGAAGACAAAGTTCTTCCTGGCACTGGTATCAAGAGTGCTGACTTTTGGAAGGGTTTTGATGAAATTGTCAAAGATCTGACTCCAAAAAATGATGCTTTACTTGCAAAGCGCGATCGTCTACAGGCCGATTTAGATAAATGGCACCAAGCCAATCCTGGTCCGATCAAGGATATGCCCGCTTATCGCAAGTTTCTAAAAGATATTGGCTATCTTGATGCGGTTCCCGGCAAAGTAGAGGGCACCACCAAGAACGTGGATGATGAGTTAGCTTTGCAAGCTGGTCCACAGCTCGTTGTGCCCGTGCTCAATGCCCGTTATGCCCTTAATGCTGCTAACGCGCGTTGGGGATCTTTGTATGACGCTTTATATGGCACTGATGTTTTATCAGAAGAAGATGGAGCGACAAAATCTGGCGCCTACAATCCCATCCGCGGTGCAAAAGTCGTTGCCTATGCGCGCAATTTTCTTGATCAAGTTGCCCCATTAGCAAAAGGCTCTCATAAAGATTCTGTTGCCTATACACTAGATGGTAATAAGTTGGCGGTAAAGCTCAAAGATGGCGCAACTACAGGTCTAGCTGATGAGAAGCAGTTTGTTGGCTATCAAGGGGATGCTAGCGCGCCTAGTTCAGTATTGTTACGCAATAACGGCATTCATATTGATATTGAAATCGATAAGAGCAAAACCATTGGTGCGAGCGATCCGGCTGGCATTAATGATGTAGTGCTTGAGGCAGCTTTATCTACTATTTTGGATTTGGAAGATTCCATTGCAGCAGTTGATGGCGATGACAAGGTTGTTGCCTACGAGAACTGGCTAGGTATTTTGAAAGGCACCTTGGTTGAAGAAGTTAGCAAAGGTGGTAAAACCTTTACCCGTACCTTAAACCCAGATCGTCAATACAAAGCTGGCATTGGTGCAGTCAATGCCAAGGATGGTATGGTGACATTACATGGACGCTCACTATTATTCCTGCGTAATGTTGGGCACCTCATGACAAATCCTGCCATTATTACTGGCGAGGGCAAGGAAATTTATGAAGGTATCTTGGATGCTGTAGTCACAGTATTGATTGCGTTGTATGACATCAATCGCCCAGCGACTCAAAAAATCGGCAATACACGCAAGGGTTCTGTATACATAGTTAAACCAAAGATGCACAGTCCTGAAGAGGTGGCATTTGCTGCTGAACTATTTGGGCGCGTTGAAAAATTGCTTGGTTTGCCAGCAGATACCGTTAAATTGGGCATCATGGATGAAGAGCGCCGCATGAGCGCGAACATTAAAGCTGCTATTGCAGCAGCGGGAGCGCGCGTTGCGTTTATTAATACCGGCTTCTTGGATCGCACTGGCGATGAAATGCATACTTCAATGTACGCCGGCCCAATGATTCGCAAGGGTGATATGAAAACCAGCAAATGGTTGTCGGCCTATGAGCGTCGTAATGTATTTGCCGGGTTAGATTGTGGTCTGCGTGGACGTGCTCAGATTGGTAAAGGAATGTGGGCAATGCCAGACATGATGAAAGCCATGGTTGAGCAAAAGATCGTACATCCTAAAGCTGGTGCCAATACAGCGTGGGTTCCATCACCTACCGCTGCCACATTGCATGCACTTCACTATCATCAGGTCAACGTAGCCGAGTTGCAAAAAGAAATGGAAAAACTCGATACCGCGGCTGAAGCAGAAGCCTTGGTAGATGATTTATTGACGATTCCAGTGGCAGAAAAAGCCAATTGGTCTAAAGAAGAAATTCAGCAAGAGCTTGATAACAACTGCCAAGGTATTTTGGGTTATGTCGTGCGCTGGATTGACCAGGGCGTTGGTTGTTCCAAGGTGCCTGATATCCATAACGTCGGCTTAATGGAAGACCGCGCCACTTTGCGTATTTCCAGTCAGCATATTGCTAACTGGTTATTACACGGCATCGTGACCGCCGACCAGGTAAATGAGACATTACAGCGTATGGCCAAAGTGGTGGATGGTCAAAATGCTGGGGATCCTTTATACAAGCCGATGATGCCTAACTACCAAGATTCATATGCCTATAAGGCCGCAAGCGACTTGATTTTCAAGGGTCTTGAGCAGCCTAATGGTTATACAGAGCCACTGTTGCACGCATGGCGCTTAGAAGTAAAGAAGGCGCAAGCGAAGTAACGACTCCTAATGAGTAAGAGGAAATGGATTTGTCGCGAGGCAAGTCCATTTTTTTTGGCTCAATAGACCCATTTCCATGTTTAATCTATTTTCCCTTTTTACGCGTTCAGAAGAGCAGTTTGCTTTCCAAATTCATGATGGCGGCAGAGAGGCTTATGGATTTAAGGGTGGGGCGGGTGACTGTGTAGTGAGATCTATTGCCATTGCAAGCAAGTTGCCGTATTTGCAAGTCTACGAGGAGTTGCGCAATGCGAATGCCCGCTATGCAGCCGAATGGGACAATAAAGTCTCCAGGCATTTAGCGCAAAGAGGATCATCGCCCCGTAACGGCAATCACCGCAATGTATTCCATGACTATATATTGAGTCTAGGATTTTCCTGGGTGCCCACAATGAAGGTAGGAGCAGGGTGCCAAGTGCATCTGAGACCGAGTGAACTACCGTTGGGAACTTTAATCGTTAAGGTCTCTAAACATCTCACGACGGTAATTGATGGTGTCATTTATGACACTCACAATCCCTCAAGGGGTGGGAACCGCTGCGTGTACGGCTACTACATTAAGAATCATTAAGACTGCCGCGGCCGTATTTTAAATTCCAGGCGGCTTTATAGGCATTAGTCATTCCAACCATGACTGAAGTGGTCCATGCTAATGAGAAGAGTCCAGTAAAGGAGATGAAGAACGCTAAGCTTTTCCATCCCGGTGGCAGTAAATCCTCCATAAATCCTACGGTGGTGTAGCAGCTACCTGCAAAAAGTAATGCTTGCACTCCATCATTCACTAGGCCAAGCATCAACAAGTAAAAACACCATAGCAAAATCTCAAACATATGCACTAGAGCAATAAAGAAAAAAGATGAGTAAAAATGCATAAATACCCAGTTGTAATGCCCATGCTCTAAGTTGGCGCTAGTCTTGGTCTCAAAGCGCATGATGATATGGTTGATGCCGCTGCCATGAAATATCAAGACAATCACCATTCCGAGCACCCCGAAAAAAATATCAGTCACCAAGGGTATGAAAGGTAAGCCTAAAACCGTTGTTTGACTCAGTGAGTGGGTGAGTGGGGTCATGTGGTTCTGCAAAGATGGATATCAAGATGGATAATGTCATATTGAACTATCCCTGTAAAGTCTATCTTGAGCCAGCCATCGCCATTGTTTGAAAATCCGAAGCGCGAACGTTTTTTTCTTTTTGCTTTAGCAGGAATTCAGTTCACACACATCTTAGACTTTATGATCATGATGCCTTTAGGGCCTCAGTTCATTAAAGCGCTTTCAATCAATGCGCATGAATTTGGTTGGTTGCTATCAGCTTACACATTTGCAGCAGCGATCGCTGGAATATTTGCAACCTACTATGTGGATCGCTTTGAGCGCCGAGAGCTTTTGTTGCGTCTTTATATCTGTTTTATCGTGGCTACCGTTGCCTGTGGATTTGCTCCAAATTACCATCTGCTTTTTATAGCTCGCGCCTGCGCCGGTGCTTTTGGTGGAATTTTGGGATCCCTGGTGCAGACGATTGTGGCAGATTCCATTCCTTTTGAACGCAGAGGAAAAGCGCTAGGGACGGTGATGGCGGCATTTTCGGTGTCGACAGTTGCCGGAGTTCCTTTGAGTTTATTTCTGGCCAATCACATTGAGTTTTTAGGTTGGCGTGCACCCTTTATATTTATTGGATTTGTGTCTTTAGTTATTCTCTATATAGGTTATCGCAATATTCCTAAAATCTCAGGCCACTTGCATCACGTACATGAGGGAAGTCGATTTCAGCAAATCTATCAGATTGCCATTGCTCATCATCACCTGCGTGCGTTTTTATTTATGGGCTTGATTATGATCACTGGATTTTCAGTGATTCCTTATATTGCCCTGTACCTGACTGCTAACGTTGGTATTGCAAACTCCTACATCTCCCTCATTTATCTTTGCGGTGGAGTGGCCACCTTAGTGAGCTCACGGTTTATTGGGCACATGGCTGATCGCTATGGCAAAGTCCTAGTATTTAGGGTGCTCGCCATTGTGAGTCTCATCCCGTTGATTGTGACCACCAATTTAGTGCCTGTGCCTTTATGGGTAGTGCTGATCAACTCCACGGCATTTTTTATTCTCATTTCTGGTCGAATGATTCCTGCCATGGCGCTTGTCAGTCAATTAGTAGAGCCTAAGATTCGCGGAACGTTTATGAGTCTGATTGGATCGATCCAGATGCTAGCCTCAGGTCTGGCTTCGGTATTGGCTGGTGTCATCGTGACAATTACTGCTGAGGGAAAGATGGAGCATTACAACCTTGTGGGCTATGGTGCAGCAATCTGTGGTTTGCTCACCTTTTGGCTGGTAGGATATATGCATTCAGACTCTAAAAAATAAGAGAAAATATTCTGTGGGTAGCAATCACTCATAAAGGAGCGCAAATGATTGAATTCAAAAGACCTGATGGGCAGTCCATTCAAGGATATTTAGCTGAGCCAGCCAATAAAACTCATGCACCTGGTGTTGTCGTCATACAGGAATGGTGGGGTCTGGACGAGGAAGTCAAATCTGTTGCAGATCGCTTAGCAAAAGCAGGTTATCGCGCTTTAGTGCCAGACCTGTATCGCGGCAAATTAGCTTTGGAGGCAAAAGAAGCAGAGCACCTCATGGGAGATTTGAATTTCGGTGATGCTGCGAGTCAAGATATTCGTGGGGCAGTTCAATACTTAAAAAATACGGGAAGCCTAAAGGTGGCGGTTACTGGCTTTTGCATGGGTGGTGCTTTAACGGTACTCTCCGCTTGCAATGTTCCAGAATTGGATGGAACTGTAGTTTGGTACGGTTACCCACCGTTAGAGTATGTCAATGCCAATGCGATTGCTAAGCCAATGATGGCTCACTGGGCTACGCATGATGAATTCTTTGCTATCTCAGGCGTTGATCAACTTGAGGCCAAGCTCAATGATGCTGGCGTTTCCCATGAGTTTTATCGCTATGATGCAAAACATGCTTTTGCTAACCCAAAGTCGGATAAAAGAGGGTTGCCACCATTACAGTACAACGCAGCGGCTGCCAAGCTTGCTTGGGATAGAACCATGGCATTTCTTCAAAAGAATTTAACTTAAACCTTCTTCCGGTCACTCACTAATGCATTTATTCTCGGAAAATCTGGCGGTAGAGGTAGCAAATTACTATCGCAATATCGTATTAGGTCATGGGGCGACCCCAAAAGTTTTTACGATGGTCAATAGCGATGGTGATCAGTACCTGTTCTTTATTGATGATTTGCAAATGGAGAGGGTGGAAGAGGATCAGTTTTTGTCCTATATTGTTCGGGAGCATGATGCAGTGACATATGCTCGTGGCACATTAGTGATTGTTGATAAAGCCCAGCAATTTATTGAGTTTGCCGTAGTGGACAAAGACGATTCGCAGGCGATTGTTTGTTCTGCTGAGCTAACCCGTAATGTAGAAGATAAACCTATTGGTCTTACTGAATTTGAAAAGACGCTTGTAAAAAGAGATTCGATTGTATTTGGCCATCTCTATGATCCGATTGTTCTATCAGATGAGAAGCAGGAAGATTTTGAAGGTTTATGGGATGAGATGAAGCCCAAGATTTTGCATAGAACCATGGCTATATAGACTCATCTTCCTTTGCGGAGAAGGCCCAGCCTTACCGATGTAGAAATTTTCTAAAAAACGCTTCTAAGCCGAATGAGCCTGCAAGCGCCAGCATGAGTGCAATCGCGCTACCCGAGGCAGTTTGCAACACATTGATAAATAATGTGGCGAACAGACCTAGGTTAATGATGATGGCTGACCATAAAGGCCAAAGTTTAGCGTTGGTTTGGTTACGAACTTGAATATGACCATAGCTAATCGCAGCATAGACCAATAAAAAAGCAAGACTAGCCATTTTTCCCACAACATCAAGTGGGAATATCAACACTAAAGCAATCACGATCAGTGAAGAGATAGATAAAGCGCGTATTTGTGTTTTTAAAACAGTAGACCCCAAAGTTTTAGAGATGGAATTCTTGGTCGCCATATCTGCAGCAATATTGGAAGCCGCAAAAATGGTTGCATTTAAGGCGGCTGCACAAGCCAACAATGCGGAAATACCGATTACCAAAAAGCCCAATTTGCCCGCAACTATTTGGGCAGCATCTGCAAGGACATGCCCGTTAAATTGAGCAATCTGATTTTGCGAAAGTAGCAACACGGTAGCCGTGCTGACCAAGATATAAGCAATAGTAACTAGTGCAAGCGCTGTGAACATGGCCACAGGCAGCTCTCGCTGAGGGTTTTGCATGGCATTTGAGGAATTGGTAACAACACCAAAACCTTGATAGTTAATATAGAGAATGCCAGTGGCGATCGCAATACCATTGACTGACCAGCTTGACATTGAAAATTGGCTGATATTTGCAGTGTGTATTCCATCTACTGAAAAAAGAAGTAAGGCGATAGTGACAAATCCAATTGCGAGTGTTTCGGCACGCCCAACAATTTTGGTGCCTAATAAATTAATTCCCGCGCAAAAAATAACGATAGCCGCTCCAACTGCTTTGACACCCATGGGTGAAAGGGATCCGCTGATCATCGTACTGGCGTATTCAGAAAAGCCTGCTGCATACAGAGCGGCAGCAATTAGGTAAGCAATGTATTGAAAGATATTCAGTCCACCAGAAATAATGCCTGGACCAAAACACATGACGGTAAAGGTTGCAGCGCCACCACTGCTTGGGAAGGTGGCACCTAATTTGGCATATGAATACACCGAGAATGAGGCGGCAATTGCGCCGATCAGAAAGGCGAGGGGGATATGGGTTCCCGCATGTGCACTGGCGGTGCCTAAAAGGGAAAACAGTCCAGCCCCCATCATTCCTCCAATACCTAGAGCGGTAGCGGAAAAGAGGCTGATATTTTTACTATCGACGTGGGATTTTTTGAGAAGCTGAGAGTTCACAGAAATGCTTGTAACAAAGGCTTGTAATTGCCCAATTAGACCCCATATATGTCGTGTGAGGAGAGTTTGGTGCCCAGGAAGGG
>NZ_JAHBAK020000078.1 GCF_018500155.2 Polynucleobacter sp. | reverse complement strand
CGTCCAAATGCTAGTGATTCAATTTGCTCTTCAATGTAATCACCAACTTCAATATCAGCGAGCTGTTCTTTTGCTTCAAATTGCAAAATCTCTTTATCTGGCTCTTGCAGACCGGCCTCATCTGGTACCACCAACCAGCGGCGGAATGTCTCATACTCACCAGAATCACGATCGATCGATACACGAATATCAACATCTTCGGTTGCATAACGCTTCTTAGTGGCCGAAGCTAACGCCATTTCGAGCGCCTCGAACACAATTTCACGATCAACATTCTTTTCACGCGCTAGCGCGTCTGCCAACATGAGGACTTCACGGCTCATGACTTTCTTCCTTTGAAATCAATAACAGGGACCAACCGAGTCTTGTCGACCTCGGCTAATGAAAACTCCAATTGAGACGGCTGACCATCGGCTGCCTCGAACACCAAACCAAATTTCGCATCGGGTGAATTCACATCACCACTCAGCAAACCTTGCAACACACCACGAAAATTTTTACGGTTGCCAACAGCAACACGCAATTTCAAATCCACTTCCATGCCAGAAAAGCGCTCAAAATCCAGGGCCGTTTTAATGGGACGATCGAGCCCTGGTGATGAAATTTCCAAACGCTCATAGGGAATGTTTTCTACAGGCAAGGTATAGCTCAATTGATGACTTACCTTTTCACAATCGGCCACAGTAATCAAACGCTCGTAATCAGGATTTTCAATGGTGACGCGCAGCAATCCCCCGGCTTCACGCTCGATATCTACCAGCGTGTAACCCAGGTTTTCCAACTCTGCAGCGATAACCTTCTGATCCCTCACAAATTCCCTTCAAACCAAAACGGCAAAAAAAAATGGGCTTCAAAGCCCATATTCTCGAAATTCAGAACAGGCCGACTTACGTTGATCGCAACATCAGTCGGTAACAACACTTGCAACAATTGTGTGCTGCAAGACCAAAATTATAGCTGATTTTTAGAGAAAACTGTTAGAAATCAGAAGCTTTCGCCAGGATTTCGGGGCTTCCTAGGTCCCTTATTAAAGGGTTTTCTGCCTTTAGGGCCGCTTCTCTTTGGGCCATTTCCAGGGTTTTGGGGGTTGCCAGTCACAAAAGCAGATTGGCCATGATGTACCTTTTTAACCTTATTCCTGCCCTGACCATTACCACCTTGACCGCCCTGACCTGGTCGGCCACCCTGCGTGCGTCCACGGAAAGGCCCTCGCCCATCGCCCGATCCGCCGCCACCGTTTTGCTTACCGTTCTTGCCTTGATGGGTCATGCCATGATGACCGCTGGCAAGTGTAAGGGCATCACGTGAGCCCCAGTAGGACACTGAGGTTTGCATGGGATCTGGCTGAAAATCGCCGCTCGCTGCATGGCGATTTTGTCCGTTAGCGTTGGGATTGCGATTCTTATCTTGCGGCTGAGGAACTTTTAATCCTGCAGACTTCATCAAGCTTGCAACACCTTCAGGCGAAACCTCTTCCCATTTACCGCGTCTTAGGCGCGGTGGTAACAAGAACATGCCATAGCGTGTACGAATCAATCGTGAAACGGTATGCCCTACCGCTTCAAACATTCTGCGCACTTCGCGATTACGTCCTTCTGTTAACGCAACGTGATACCAGCGATTGGCACCATCGCCCCCGCCCATTGCTAGACGCAAAAAGCGAGCTTGACCATCATCCAACTTGATGCCGCTTTTGAGTTGAGCGGTATTGTCTTGACTTAACTCACCCAAAATACGCACAGCGTATTCGCGCTCAACACCATAGCGTGGATGCATTAAGCGATTGGCTAATTCACCTGAAGTAGTGAATAGCAATAAGCCTTCTGTATTAAAGTCCAAGCGACCTACCGCAATCCATCGACCTTGACGCGGCTTTGGCAAACGATCAAATACGGTTGGGCGACCTTCAGGATCAGATTGACTAACAATTTCACCGGCAGGCTTGTGATACAAAATCACGCGTGGTGGCTTTGTCTGAATTTTGCGATGTACCGGCTTACCGTTGATGCGCACTTGATCGGTAGGACCAATGCGTTGACCAATATGCGCAGGCAATCCATTCACGGATACGCGACCCTGGACAATTAAGTCTTCCATATCGCGGCGCGAACCCATGCCGGCATCGGCTAAAACTTTATGCAGCTTAACGGTATCTTCATCGTCCGCTTCATCATCCAAGCCATCAAGATCAGACCATACTTCATCACGCAGGCTGAGTGGCAACTCATCAATGTTTGCAAACTGCAAACTGCTCATCTCTTCTTCAGTTGGTGCATCAGGATCTTCATCTTCGCGTGAACGCTGTGCGCGCTGTGCACGACGCTCTGCACCGGTTTGATGAGAGATTTCTGCCTCATTCAAACCCTCTGGGTTTTTTACTTCCAAAACTTCAGGCGCATCTAAGGCTGCGTCAAACTCTCCTGAGACTACCGCGGCAAACAAAGCCTCGATTTCTTCGGGGTTGGGGGCTAATTTTGCGGACGCAGAATGACCGCCTTCGCGATGTCCATTTGCAGAATCGCCATCGCGCTTTTGCTTATCTTTATTAAAAGGACGTTTTTTATTAAATGGGTGCTTGCCGCCAGCGCGACGTGGATGACGAGGGCCGCGCCCCTCTCCTGGAGTGCGCTCACCACCCTCGCCTTGAGATCCCTCTGTCACAGCGGGTTTTGCATCGGCATGATCAGACGCAACCGCTGGCGCAGGCGCACTTAAATCGTTTTCGTTAGAACTTGTCATTAATTATTTTGTTTCGTCCGATGGTTCACCAGACTCTGATACAACATCTTCAGATGGCTCTTGTGCAGGCTGCGCTAATTCAGTCGGAGCTTCTTCAGTAGCAACTTCTGCTACCTCCATCACTTCCGTCGACTCTTCAATCACCACAGTTTCAACAGTCGCAGTTGGATCAAATTCAATGACTGCTTGACCCAATTGTTCTGCCGCTGCCATCGGAGCTGCATCCTCAAGAATTGGCAGGCTTTGTAAATTAGTAAGACTCAAATCATCTAAAAATTGCTTGGTAGTGGCATACAGACCTGGTCGACCAATCGTATCTTTATGTCCAATCACTTCCACCCAGCCACGATCTTCTAACTGCTTCATGACATTGCTGCTCACTGCAACACCGCGAATCTCCTCGATCTCACCGCGTGTAACGGGCTGACGATACGCAATAATCGCCAGGGTCTCCATCACCGCACGTGAATACTTGGGTGGCTTTTCTGGAGTCAGGCGATCAAGATACTCGCGCATGGATAAGCGACTTTGGAAACGCCAACCAGTCGCAATATGCACCAGCTCCATCCCTTTATCGTCCCATGCGCGCTGTAACTCCACTAAGGCCTCATCGATATCAGCGGTAGTAATGTCTTCAACAAACAGGCGAGACAAATCAGCAACTGTCAGTGGCTCCTGTGCGCATAGGAGAGCTGTTTCTATAACGCGCTTGTTGTGATCATCCATAAAAATTGGGCTATCAGGATTCAACCTGAATAGACTTAATAATGTATTTAGTAATGGGTTGTGGTGTTTCTAGCGACCACAGGCAATCCATTTCATCCATTCTTGTTAGGAATTTAGCCTGCGCTGCAACGAAGTCTACTTCGTTCACCGTGAAACTATTATAAGGTAGGCTTTATACAATAGCCACATGCAAAATAATTCAGCAAAACCCCCCATTTCTGCAGTACGACGCCAAATATTGGGTCTTGGTGTCTCTATGGGCACGCTGATGGGTGTTGGCACACTGAGTTCTTGCAGTCTTTTGGGCTCCAAAAAACCCGTTGTGGGTCTAGTACTCGGCGCTGGCGCTGCCCGAGGCTTTGCACATGTGGGGGTCATTAAGGCATTAGAAGCCCAGGGCATCAGACCTGATTTGGTCGTTGGCAGTAGCGCAGGTAGTGTTATTGCCACCCTGCTCGCATCAGGCGCAACCGGCAATGAACTGAACCGCCTAGCCCTAAATCTGGATGAAGCAACGATTGCCGATTGGGGATTGCCTTTTGCAGGACGGTTTGGAGGACTCATTAAAGGTGACGCCCTTCAAAACATGATTAACCGTGAAGTACAAAACAAAACGATTGAGCAGATGCGTATGCCGCTGGGCATCGTTGCAACGGAGCTGCAATCAGGCAAAGGCATTTTGTTCCGCACTGGTAACACGGGTCAGGCAGTGAGAGCCTCCTGCAGTGTCCCTGGCGTCTTTCAACCAACCGTCATTTCTGGAAAAGAATATGTGGATGGTGGGTTAGTTGCACCAGTCCCAGTAAGCTACGCAAGACAGATGGGTGCAACGCTGGTGATTGCAGTCAACATTTCTTCAGAACCCGTTCATCAAGATGCCAGTGGCACTCTGGGAGTTTTGCAACAAACGATTTCCATCATGCAACAAAGCATCAATCAGTACGAACTCAAAAGCGCTGATATTGCGATCACTCCACAACTCAAACAAATGAGTAGTGGTGACTTCAAATCCAGAAATGCTGCCATTCTTGCGGGCGAAATCGCCACTCAAGAACAAATGGGTTTGATTAAAGAAAAAATAAAGGGATAGCTGACATGGGTCTGCAGACCCATGAATTTAGAGGCTACGAGACTTACGTTTGAGGTTTTTCACCTCATTTAATAACTCTTGACGCTCAGCATCATCCAAGTTATCACTGCCGTCTAAACGACGAGCACCATCAAAACGCTTATCCCAATACAAACTTCCAAGATCATCTACTCGCACACTAGTGCCCTTAGAAGGTGAGTGAATAAATTTATTGTCACCAACATAAATACCCACGTGAGAAAAAGTTAAACGCATCGTATTAAAAAATACGAGATCCCCAGGTTGCAATTCCTCGCGACTGATTGGCTTTCCAACCCGACTCATCTGGGTTGATTTACGGGGCAACAAGAAACCTAATTTATCTTTAAATACATAACCAACAAAACTACTGCCATCTAAACCGGACTGAGGTAGCTCAGAATCCCAACGATAACGAACTCCAATCACTTCCATAGCGCGATTGATCAGCTCTTCAGACTTTCCTGTGACCGTATCAGCGAAGCGATCAGATACACGAACAATGTACGCCCTTCCCGCTTGGAACATACTTTCTTTTGGTACAGCTGCTTCTGCAGCAACAGGAGCAGCGTCAGCTGCATTGGTCTCAACAGCGAACGCAGAAACTGATGTCAATAAGCCTAAGGCAAGCCCTAGAATTGGCGAAAGCAGTGATTTGTTAAGCGACATCTTTTCAGTTTAACAAAGAAAGAATGATTTACCAAGGCACCACTTTATTCGCAAGCCCTTGTTTTTGATAGTATTTTTGCACGCTATATGAGCTTAATGGGGTGCAATTGCACCAAAATAGCGCCAAATATAGGCTATTTGGAGGCTATGTAAGCTCAGCTGCTGCAAACAATTCTTTGGTGTAGACCTGCCCAGGGTGCTTAATCAGGCTCTC
Source organism: Polynucleobacter sp. (assembly GCF_018500155.2). Classification (GTDB taxonomy): domain Bacteria; phylum Pseudomonadota; class Gammaproteobacteria; order Burkholderiales; family Burkholderiaceae; genus Polynucleobacter. The sequence goes on along the minus strand of NZ_JAHBAK020000078.1, from coordinate 995 downwards.
GGTTTCACCAAACTCTACTACCTTCCCCTCCTTTAGCACCATCACCTCATGTGACATTGCCCGGATCACTGCTAAGTCATGACTAATCATAAGATAGGCCAAGTTGTACTTCTTTTGCAATTCAGAGAGTAATGCCAGCACTTGTTTTTGAATGGAGACATCAAGCGCTGAAGTGGGCTCATCTAATACCAATATTTGTGGTCGCAAAATGAGTGCACGCGCAATCGCAATGCGTTGCCGCTGCCCACCAGAAAATTCATGTGGATAGCGAGTTAGCGCAGAACGATCCAGCCCCACTTCCTTAAGAATATCGATGACGCGAGTTTCACGTTCAGCTGCTGTCAAATGGGGATAGTGAACATCTAAACCCTCTGCCACAATCTGCAATACATTCATGCGCGGTGAAAGAGATCCAAATGGATCCTGAAAAATCACCTGCAAGCTAGCGCGCATAGCACGGCGTTCTGTAGAGGTAAGCGTCTGCCAATTTTTTCCAAGCACATCCACTTCGCCCGTCACTTGCGCAGAACTATCTCCGAGTAAGCCTAGAACAGCCATACCTAAAGTTGTTTTTCCTGAGCCAGACTCGCCAATGACACCAATCGTTTGCCCCTGCTTTAGTTGAAAGCTGACTTTCTTTAAAACTTTGTGGGGCGGCGCTTTTGTGAACCAAGATGATGACTCCGCACTTGGGTAGGCAACTGACAAGGCTTCCGCCTTTAACAACACCGGAGCTAAGGGCAATACTGGCGCAAGATCACGCACGGGTTCGCTATTGACTAACGCGCGAGTGTAGGGATCGGTGGGATGCTCAAATACCTGTTTTGTAGACCCTACTTCCATCAGATTACCCTGATTTAATACCGCCACACGTTGAGCAAAATGTTTTACTAGATTGAGATCATGAGTTATGAGCAAGATTCCCATGCCTTGCTCTGAAGATTCTTCTTGTAACTCCTTTAGTAAATCCAAGATTTGCAAACGAAGACTGACAT
>NZ_JAHBAK020000067.1 GCF_018500155.2 Polynucleobacter sp. | reverse complement strand
CTACCAAAACACTAAGCCCAGAAGACAATCAAAAAATTGATGCGCTTCTCAATACGCTTGGCAAAAATGATCGGAATGATAGCAATGTTTAGTTTTTATATTGCCGCCTTTCTTCTGCTGGTACTGGTTCTTGTTCTCCTGCTCAGACCTTTGTTATTTGCCGGCAAAGTTCAGGAAACCTCTCGCCGTCAGATGAATGCAGTGATATATCGTGAAGAGCTTGAGAAGCTGGCTGCTGAACATTCTGCTGGCATGATCAATGCGCAAGAATATGAAATGAGTCACGCAGAAATGCGTCAACGTCTTTTTCAAGATACGAGTGAAGAAGATGATAAGGCAGTCATGGGGTCTACCAAAAAAGTAGTGATTGGCACTTGTCTCTTTATCGCTTTACTGTCTACAGCTTTGTATTTATCTGTTGGTGATGTTGTGCGGGTAGCTCAACATAATCAACAAAAGCCAATGACTCAAGAGGGTGTTGAGAAAATGGTGGCTGATTTTGCGTCAAAGATGGAAAAAGAGCCGGACAATCTCAAAGGCTGGGCTATGCTTGCTCGTTCTTATCGAATTTTGGGTCGTAGTGAAGATGCTGCAAAGGCCTATGGTCGAGCCGGTAGTTTTATTGACAATGATCCAGAATTATTGGCTGAGTACGCCGATACTCTAGTGGCGGTTGCAAATGGGAATTTTTCAGGAAAACCGCTGCAACTCATTCAGCAAGCTTTGAAGCTTGATCCAAATAATCTTTTGGCGCTTTGGCTTTCTGGATCAGCCTCGTTTAATGGTGGCAATTACAAAGCCGCTGCCCAAACCTGGGAGAAGCTTGCTAAACAATTACCACCTGGTTCAGAAGAGGCGCGCGCTATTGAAACCTCTATAGCTGAGGCACGCTCAAAAGGTGGCCTTTCACAAAAAGCCTCACCTCAAGTGGCGCAGAGCGTGAGTGGGAAAGTTGAGATTTCTGCTGATTTGAAATCTTTGGTAAAGCCCGGTGATGTCTTGATGGTGATTGCTCGCAAACCGGGGGAGCGGATGCCGGTGGCGGTATTGAAGGTGCCAGTGACAGACTCTCCGATGAGCTTTGCCTTAACTGATAAGTTAGCAATGAACCCCAATGCACTTATTTCTCAGTTATCAGAAGTGGCTATTGAGGCTAGAATTAGCAAGACAGGGATGGCTAAAGCAGAATCTGGCGATTTACTATCTGCTGTGCAAACAGTTGCATTGGGATCCAATCAAGTAAAGATTGTTATCAATCAAGTACAAAAATAAACTATTGGCGTAGTAGCAATAGCTACTAAAAAACATAGAGGCCATATGCATTCTCTTAAAAAATACATTTACAACCCTTTTGCCATTGCTCTAAGTTTTTTACTTCTGCTCGTTTTCGTTTTTACTGTGCTTTGGATATTGATTCCTCCGCCACCTAAAGTAATAGAAATGGCAACCGGTTTTCCCACAGGTCTTTATTACCAATTTGGTGAGCGCTTAAAAAAAGAGCTTGCATCTGATGGCGTTAAGTTGGAAGTAAAGGCTACTGGAGGAACGGTTGATAACCTTGCCTTATTAAATGATCCAAGGTCAGGCGTTCATTACGCCATGATTCAAGGAGGCGTAGCGGATGTTAGTCAGTATCCTAATTTGGTTTCAATTGCCGGCATGTTTTATGAGCCTGTTTGGGTGTGGTATCGCGAGACTTCATTTAAGAGTGAAGGAGGGCGACTTCAGGTGCTGGGCCAGCTCAAGGGCAAACGCGTTGCGATCGGCAATGAGGGAAGTGGGACGCTGGCCTTAAGTACTGCTTTGTTAAAAATTAGCGGTATTTCTGAGAAAGATATTGATGCGGAAAAATTAAAACCGGATCAAGCCATTGCAAAACTCAATAACGGGGATTTGGACGCGGTCTTCATTGTTGCTGCCGCAGAGGCGCCAGTGCTTGAAAAGTTTTACAAAATTCCTGGTATTCGTTTAATGAATTTTGATCAAGCGGACGCCTACACTAGAAATTTACCTTACTTATCAAAAGTGAATGTCCCGCGGGGCTTATTAAGTATTCAATACGATCTTCCGCGCCAAGATATACAGGTGGTAGCGCCTACGGCCACTCTAGTGACTCAGAATAATGTTAGTCCAGCGATGATCTCTTTATTGCTAAGTGCTTCCTACGACATTTTGAAGTCTTATTCACGCTTACAAAAGGCGGGGGAATTCCCATCTAGTCTTGGCATGGATTTTCCTTTGCATGTTGATGCCGAGATTTATTTGAAGGATGGCCCCTCTTTTTTACATCGACATTTGCCGTTTTGGACAGCGGTGTGGGTTGGACGATTTGTCAAGATTGTCATTCCTTTAATTGTGATATTTATTCCATTGTTTACTTATATTCCGTCTGCAAAAAACTTTTTCTTGCGTTTAAAACTTGCGCAAGTGTATGCAGAGCTGCGCGAGCTTGAGAAAAATGCGCTCAATCCTGATCTAAAAGAAAGAAACTTTAAAGATCTTGAGGGAATAGAAAGGCGGGTAAACAATATCAAAGTATCGATGATGGATGCTAAAGAGTTGTACGATCTAAAAGGTCACGTAGGAGAGGTGCGCGCGCGTTTAATGCATTTATATACATAACAGGAGACAAAAATGAATAAAAAAATAGCCGCTTTAGCGGCATGCTTTGCCGGACTCTTATTTTCAATATCTGCATTTGCCCAGACTTATCCCAGTAAGCCCATCACTATGGTGGTGCCACAAGCTGCTGGAGGCACGAATGACATTGTTGGGCGTCTTATTGCGCCTGCGTTTGGAGAGGCTATCGGCGCATCTGTAGTTGTCGAGAATAGGCCTGGTGCTGGCGGCAATATTGGCACTCAAAGTGTGGCGCGTGCGACTAAGGATGGATATACCTTGCTATTGACTATCAACAGCGCACAGGCAATCAATCCTGCTTTATATAAAAATCCTGGATTTGATCCAATCAATGATTTTGTGCCTTTGTATTACATTGGCGCAACACCATACGTATTGGTATCCCCACCTGGGTCGCCTTACAAAACATTGGCAGATGTGATCAGTGCTGCTAAGAAAAAACCAGGCGAGCTATCTTATGCTTCCGCTGGTAATGGCACCATTAGTCATTTGTTGGGCGCAATGCTCAACACTAGCGCAGGCATTGAGATGCAACATATTCCTTATAAAGGGGTTGCGCCAGCCATTAATGATGTACTGGGCGGTCAAGTTCCTCTCGCTTTTGCAAGCCTACCGTCTGCTTTAAATTACATTAAGGCGGGTAAATTGCAGGCAATTGCAATTAGCTCTGCAAAGCGATCTAGCGCTGCTCCAGAAATTCCAACTATTGCTGAAACTTATCCTGACTGTGTGGGTGAGGTATGGGTAGCCTTATTTGCGCCGGCAGGAACTCCTGTGAATGCGGTCAAGAAAGTACAAGCAGCAATGGATAAAGTCATGGCAACGCCCGAGGCACGGGAAAAGTTAATCGCACAAGGTCTCGATTTAACCCCAGTGCCGCCGGCTAAGCTAGTCACTTTACTAAAAGATGAGCTTGTGAAGTGGGCAAAAATTGTGAAGGCATCTGGTGCCCAGCTTGATTAATGCTTGCCCTAAAATGTCCTCATGACTACATTGACTCTTTCTCCTCCGTTAACTCAGGCTAAAGCCATTACTCAGGCTTTGCGTGATGATGGCTTTGCTGTTGTATCGGCCGAGACGGTGGCGCAGGTTTGCAATGTTTCGGTAGCGGGCTTAGAGAGCATGACGCCGTATTGGGAGGGTTTACCCAGAGATCCTTATCTGCGGGATGGGGGGCGCTATCGTTTTCGTCGGCATGCTAGCTATGAAATTAAAAATCAGGCATTAACTTTAGTGCCACATCGTGCGCATTGGCAGTCTGTAGACTACAACGCTTTGCATGGTGGAATAGAACGCTGGTTTGAGCCCATTCAGTCTCAAGTGACAAATGATCCAACATGGCGGGCTGTTCTGCTTGGCTTAGCCAATTTACTCAGTGGACTAAAACCAGTGACTACTTGGTTTGTTGAAGCGCATCAATTTCGAATTGATACAACAGATGGTATCGGCCGCCCTACACCAGAAGGTGCGCATCGTGATGGTGTTGATTTTGTCGCTGTATTTTTGCTTGACCGTGTTGGGATTCAGGGTGGTGAAACCAGAATTTTTGATGCGGCGGGATCGACGGGATTGCGCTTTACTCTCTCTCAACCATGGTCTTTATTATTGATGAATGATGAACGCATGATTCATGAATCCACACCTATACGGCCTTTGGTAGACTACGGATATCGCGATACCTTGGTACTCACTTTTAGGTCGAACGGTTTTCAAGACTCCCCGAATCGTAGTCAACAATAATCCTATTCGTCATCGTGCTAGATCTCTATCGAGTTGCGTGTGCTGCAGGATTTTCTGGCGATAGATTAGGTGTTGCCAAGCCCCTCGTTGATGAACTGAAACGATTGGGCGGCCCTAGTTGTTTGATTTTTGAAAGTCTTGCAGAGAGAACATTAGCGCTCGCTCAGTTAGAGCGTCGACAAAATGAAACTTTGGGATACGAGCCATTACTGGCAGAAATGTTATCTCCAATTTTGGCAGATTGTGTCAGAGCGGGTATTCCCATAGTGGGAAATTTTGGCGCAGCAAATCCACAGGCTGCTGCACAATTAATACAGCAATTGGCCCGTGAACAAGGTATTGAAAATATCAAGATTGCGATTGTGCATGGCGATGATATGGCAGGGCCAGAATATGAAAAGATATTAAAAAGCTCACTATCAGAGGAAGATCAAAATATTCTTAAGGGTAGCGCGCTCGTTAGCGCGAACATATATCTCGGTGCCAAAGAAATTGCTGATGCTTTGAGTGCAGGTGCGCAGGTGGTAGTGACGGGGCGCGTTGCAGACCCTGCGTTAACAGTGGGACCACTCATGGCTTATTTTCAAAAGAGTTGGGAAGATTGGGATTTTTTAGCTGCAGCAACGATGGCTGGTCATTTGCTTGAGTGTGGCGCGCAAGTAACGGGTGGCTATTTTGCTGACCCAGGCTACAAAGAGGTTCCTAATATAAGTGATATTGGCTTCCCAATTGTCGAATTTGATGAGTCGGGCAACATTACTGTGACCAAACCTATTCATTCAGGTGGCTTGGTGAATCGCATGACCGTAACTGAGCAACTGCTTTATGAGCTCCATGACCCGGCTCAATATTTAACGCCCGATGTCGTAGCTGATATTACTGAGGCAGAAGTGAAAGAGTGTGGGGAAAATCGGGTGCAAGTAGTTGGGGTTAGAGGGCATCCTAGACCCCATACTTTGAAAGCCAATATTTGCATTGATGGTGGTTGGCTGGCGGAGGCAGAAATATCTTACGCTGGCCCACGTGCTGATCAGCGAGCGCAGTTGGCGGCGCAAATCATTCGAGACCGCTTAGGAAGCATATTGAATTTACGAATTGACTTGATTGGATTATCTAGTTTATTTCCAAGTGATTCAGGCAATGGGCCGAAAATCATAAATCAGGAATATAGAGATGTTCGTTTGCGTGTTGCGGCAGCCCATCGTGATCGCGCTATGGCGATGCAAGTTTGTCGGGAGGTCACTGCACTTTATACCTGTGGTCCAGCTGGTGGTGGCGGGGTGAGAACCAGTCTTAAACCTCGTCTGAATACCCTTGTTGGCTTTGTGCCTCGAGAAAAAGTTGTTGCGTCATTTAACTTTTATCAGGAGGCTGTGTCTTGAGCGCTTCTTCATTGCCGCTATATAAGCTAGCCCATGCTCGTACAGGCGATAAAGGTTCGCGCTCCAACATCAGTGT
>NZ_JAHBAK020000011.1 GCF_018500155.2 Polynucleobacter sp. | reverse complement strand
GCGCCCATATCGGTGAAGATCTCAATAGAGAGACCTACAGTACGGTACTTCAATCCCTTCAAATCATCTGCCTTAGCAATTGGCTTTTTGAACCAACCTAGTGGTTGGGTTGGCATTGGGCCGTATGGGAAAGAAACTACATCGAGTTTGAGATCGTTATAGATCTCATTGAGTAATTGTTGTCCGCCGCCGTATTGGTTCCAAGCTAACAAGGTATTTGCATCCATACCAAAAGCAGGACCAGATCCCCAAAGAGCTAACGCAGGGCTTTTGCCATACCAATAAGCCAATACGCCGTGACCACCATCTAATGTTCCGCTGGAGACGGCATCTAACATATCAAATGCTTTTACAACGGAGCCAGCAGGCAATACTTCCACCTTCAATCGACCGCCTGACATCGCATTCACTTTTGTTGCATAGTCATTGGCAAACTCATGGAAGATGTCTTTAGCTGGCCAGGTTGATTGGAAGCGCAAATTGATAGTTTGCGCATTGGAAATCATTGGGAAGCCCATTGCTGCAGCACCTGCAGTGCCAACCGCAGCATTTTTCAGAAATTTACGGCGTGGGCTAGTGTTGTTTGTCTCAGACATTCAAATCTCCTGTTAAATTTATTAATAAACTACTTTGCTGCCTGCACTACAGATTATTTCAAAAAAGACATAAATTGTATTAAGGGTTTCCCCCTTGACGAAAGTGGGTATTTATTGTGCACCGCACTAATTATTTTTTGTCTTTTCTATTTGTTACGAAGTTTTAATATAGCAGGTTGTCAGAATTTTGGTTGCGAAATTCATTACAAGGAGACTTATGAGTAACAAGCCGAGAATTTTGGTTGCTAGGGCAATATTTCCAGATTTGCTCGCCAAGTTGGAGGAGTCCTACGAGGTTCGATCCAACCAGGCCGATGCGATCTTAAGTCCAGAGGAACTGCAACATGAGCTTTCGGGGGTTGTGGGGGCATTGGTAGCCGGTAGCGAGCGCATAGATGCTAACGCATTGGCTAAGGCTAAAGATCTAAAAATCGTGGCTAATATTTCTGTGGGCTATAACAACTTCGATGTTCCAGCAATTACCGCTGCTGGAGTGATGGCCACGAACACCCCTGATGTTTTAACCAATACAACCGCTGATTTTGGTTTTGCATTGCTCATGGCAACAGCGAGAAGAATTACCGAATCTGAACATTGGATTCGTGCTGGCAAATGGGATAAGTGGTCAATTGTCAATAACCCCCTGGGGATGGATTTGCACAATACCACTCTGGGCATCATTGGTATGGGAAGAATTGGTCAGGGTATCGCTAAGCGTGCCCTAGGATTTGGCATGAATGTGATTTATCACAACCGTAGTCGTTTACCTGAAGCAGATGAAAAAGCATGTGGTGCCCGCTATGTTTCTAAAGAGGAGTTGCTGAAAACGGCCGATCACGTTGTTTTGGTTTTGCCGTACACACCAGCGAACCATCACACCATTGGCGCCAAAGAAATTGCACTCATGAAACCAACGGCAACCCTGGTGAATATTGCTCGCGGCGGTATTGTGGATGATGCTGCTCTAGCGCAAGCTCTGAAAGAGAAAAAGATTTTTGCTGCAGGTTTGGATGTGTTTGAAGGAGAACCACAGGTTCATCCTGAGTTATTAAAACTGCAGAATGTTGTGTTAGCTCCTCACATTGCAAGTGCTACTGAAAAAACGCGCAGAGCCATGGTGGAGTTAGCAATGGAAAATTTACGCGCCGCAATCGATGGTAGAAAACCTCCAAGTTTAATTAATGCCGAAGTTTGGAAGGCGTAATTTTATCGGCAGCAATGACTGTAAGGTGAGATTAAAAATAAAGCCGAGCATTGCTCGGCTTTATTCATTGATGCTGTTTTGATTTATTCGGCATCCACTTCTTCAGGAAGTTCGCGCATTGCTAACTCAATGCCGCCAAATTTTCCGGCAACCCAGTTATAGACTTTACATGCAAGCCACAACAGGCCAAAGCCAAGAAGTGCGTTCAATATTAAGGCGGACAAAACAGTAAACCCTGGTATCGCGCCGTCACGAATAAAGGCGACAAATAATGCCAACAAAACAATCGGTACAGAAAAACACAGGTAGACCAATACCAATGTTTTCGCTGTGTGGGTCGGGTCTAGAAAGGCAAGTTCTTTTTTAGTTAATTTCATAATGACCGCAATCTTAAAGCAGTCCTTCAAAAAGCGCTATATCTACCAGCTCTCCTGGCGCCACATTCCCTTGATCGTGACGCAGAATGACAAAGCAATTTGCTTCGCTCATAGAGCGCAATATCCCCGCCCCCTGACTGCCCGTTATTCTGACGCTGGGCTTGCCATCAACATTGCGCCCCAGAATGGCGCGTTGAAATTCAGTGCGGCCTGGTTTCTTGCGGATAGCGTTCTCAGAAATGGCTTGCACCAGTGGTAAGTCGGCTTGGGTCACGCCACCGAGTTGCAAAAGGGCGCTGCGTACAAATTGATAGAAGGTCACCATGACTGCTACGGGATTTCCCGGCAATCCAAAGAACAGGGTTTTGCGTGCAGGGGATTTACTAGGCACGGGCTTAAGAGTGCCAAATGCCATGGGTCGTCCGGGACGCATGGCAATCTTCCAAAATCCCACATCACCAAGTTCTAGCATGACTTGTTTGGTGAAGTCTGCTTCACCTACTGAGACACCTCCAGAAGAAATGAGCACATCCGCTTTACTGGCTGCAGCTATAAATGCGTCTTTTAGTGAGTCAGGGTTGTCACGCACAATTCCACAATCAATGATGTCGATATTGAGGCGATTGAGCATGCCGTTCAAACTATAGCGATTACTGTCATAGATGCTGCCCGGATCTAAGGGTTGCCCCAAGGAGCGCAGCTCATCTCCAGATGACAAAATGGCTACTCGCAGTTTGCGACGCACTTGTAGATGGGATGTTCCTAGTGAGGCGGCTAAACCTAAATCAGAGGGACGTAATAACCGACCTGCAGAAATTGCTGCTTTATCTTTTTGTAAATCTTCACCACGTAGGCGACGATTCTCGCCCGCTTTGAGTTGATTTGATGGAAAACATATTGATTCTGCGCTGGCGCTAGTGGTGAATTCCTGTGGAATTACGGTGTCGCAGTCAGCGGGCATGAGAGCGCCAGTCATAATCTTGAGACATTCACCTTGGCCAATCTCGCCTTCAAAAGGTTTGCCTGCCAAGGCAGTCCCGACAATGTTCAAGGTGACTTCTGAGCCCGCTTGACTCAAGCATTTCCCATCAAATGCATAGCCATCCATTGCGGAGTTATCTGCAGCAGGAACATCAATAGGAGAAAGAAGATCTTGCGCCAGTACACGATTGATTGCGTGATCCAATGAAACAGTTTCAATATCAGCAGGATCATTGAGTATGCTCGATTCTTGTTGTAGCTCGCTCACGAGGTTGGTGATAGCCTTGCGGGCTTCATCAACATGTAAAGAAGAGTTAAGAAGAATGGGGCTATTGGGCGAATGCTTCATGCGGATGCAGATTCTAATGATTGCAATTCTTCAGGAGTATTGACGTTGGCAAATGCTAAAGCATCATCAAAAACCACGGTACTCGTTTTTAATTCTTTGAACCAGCGATCAATCTTGAAATCACCTTTACTCAGGAAAGCATTCAATGACTCTTGCAGGTTTGCGCGCATGAGACAAAAAACGGGTTGTGCCCAAATCTTGCCATCCGACTCTTTGCTAGAGGCATATACCAATTGGAAGTCGCCTTGCTCCAATTCCTCACCCAGCTTGGTTGCTAAGTCTTTTGGTAGTAGAGGGGAGTCACACGGCGTGGTTAATAGATAAGGTGTTTTGCAAGCTTTTAATCCAACAGAAAATCCAGCGAGTGGCCCTGAAAAGTCTGGAGCTTCATCTAGCATCACTGGATAGCCATAGACTGCATATTTGGTAATGTTGCGATTGGCATTAATGACTAGGGGGCCAACCTGAGGTTTTAACCTGGCAATGGCGGACTCAATTAACGGTTTTTGATGAAAGGAAATGAGGCCTTTATCAATCCCGCCCATACGTTGGGCGCGGCCACCTGCCAAAATTAGGCCCGTAATATTTTCTGCAAGAATCATTAGCCACCGATATAAGACATTTCTACTTTGCGATTACTCGTTGAATGATGAGGGGTATGAGAGCCCCGAATTTCAGAGTAGTGATCATCACGCGCAGACCAAGTATTCATAATGGCATTTGCAATCTCTAGATCTGTTTTTCCAGAGCGTAACAGTGTTTTGAAATCAAAACCTTCATTTGCAAAAAGACATAAATACAGTTGGCCGTCTGTTGAGATGCGTGCACGAGTGCATTCATGACAAAAGGTTTGCGTAACGCTGGAGATCACGCCAATCTCACCAGAGCCATCAGCATAACGCCAGCGCTGAGCTACTTCTCCCGCGTAGTTGGGCTCCATGGATACCAAGGGAGTTACCGCATGAATCCTGGCAATCACTTCTTTAGAGGGAAGCACTTCGGTCATGTTCCAGCCATTGGAGCTGCCAACATCCATGAATTCAATGAAGCGCAAGATGATGTCGCTGCCTTTGAAGTGTTTAGCCATAGGAACAATCTCATGATCGTTCGTGCCCTTTTTTACCACCATATTCACTTTGATATTTTTAAAGCCTGCTTCTTGCGCGGCTGCAATGCCATCTAAAACATCTGCTACTGGAAACTGGACATCGTTCATTTTCTGAAAGATGTCGTCATTTAATCCATCTAGACTCACAGTTAGTCTCTGTAAACCAGCAGCCTTCAGTGCGTGTGCTTTTTTTCGCAGAATGCTGCCATTGGTAGTTAATGTTAAATCTAGTGGCTTACCATCGGGCGTTCTAATTTTCGCCAGCATCTCAATGAGTACTTCTAAATTCTTTCTTAGCAGTGGCTCGCCACCAGTTAAGCGAAGTTTTTCTACGCCGAGTGTCGAAAAAATAGTAGCTAAGCGAGTAATTTCTTCAAAGCTTAATAATTCTTCATGAGCAAGATATGGATAGTTGTTATCAAAGACCTCTTTAGGCATGCAATAGGTACAGCGGAAATTGCAACGATCTGTCACTGAAATTCGTAGATCGCGTAAATTGCGCCCACGCGTATCCCGAGTGTGTGCATGAGGAGCAAGCAATTTTTCTCCAATAGACGGCACAAGGCCTTTGCCTTCATCAATGCGTATTGGAATAACTTTGGGGATTGCTTTATCAACCATATTGCTTAATTATGGCTGTGAATTGAAGATTCTGCCAAACCGCCCTATATCTTTTTGGGATAAAAGGCGGTCTGGAGAAAAAGGAAACGCTAGACTGTTTTTTCTTGGCCGCCGGTCTCCACTAAGACCATAGGGCCTTCAGGCAGAGTTGCGGCAGGCTTAGGTGTTCTGCCTAAGTGATGAATAACAGGTTCAGCTTGGATTTGACTCTGAACTTCTGCATGCTTGGAAGCATCAGTTGCAACCCAAATCATGCCAGCAGATTGGACCACGCTATGCAGAGGAGTTTCTTCGAGTGCTTGGAATGCCACTCTAGGAAGCTCTGGCATCGGTTTTGCAATGACCTCAACCGTTGTGCTTGAAGTGATCGCAACTACCGCTGGGGTTGCAGCAGGTTGTTGGGTCTGGCGACTAGGTTGGCGTTGTTGACGCGGACCTCGTTCGCTGCGTTCTGGTTTGCCTTGCGCGGGCTTGTTGCCAAAACTGTTCACAATATTCTGGATTGGCATGGTTGCAGATGCTCCCGCCATGCCAACTGGAGGACCTGTGAAGGGGCTAGCAGATGAACTTGCTACTGAAGCTGAAGCATCACCATTTTCAACGCGCTCGCTACGATCGTTCCGGTTGCGACCACGACCACGACGATTGCGACCACGACCACGACGTTCTTCGCCATCCGCTGTTGCAGGCGCCTCACCAGCAGCCGTGGACTCAGTAGCAAGAGTTACTGCTGCAGAGTTTGCTTGACGTTCAGGTTTCGGGCCATTTTGATTATTTTGGTTACGGTTGCCGTTGCGGTTATTGCGATTACTGTTACGGTTGTTGTTCTCAGTGCTTGCGCCATCAGCTGCATTTGCTACTGGGCGATCTGCACGTTCACCATTGCGCTCACCACGACGATTGCGGCCACGATTACCGTTGCGTCCTTGATTACGTCCACGTGGGTTACTTGGTGCTGGCTTCTCTTCTGCTGCTGGAGAAGTAGAGAAGAGTTTCTTAATAAAGCCCAAGAAACCGCCTGAACTTTCGCTAGTCGATTTTTCGGTGCGCGCTGGGCGTGGTTGGCTGATCGGAGCTGGCTGAGTTGGTGTGATGCCCTTTACAGCAGCCTCGGGACGCGCTTTGACATCAGCATCTTTGCGGCTCACAGTAGTGTCCGTTTCCAATTCGCGCGCAGCTTCTTCGGCCATGACATAGCTGGCTTTTTGATCATCTAAACGAGGATCATCATGACGCAAGCGCTCAAGTTTGTAGTGCGGAGTTTCTAAATGTTTATTGGGAACCATCAAGACATTTACCTTGAAGCGAGTCTCAATCTTGATGACTTCAGCGCGTTTTTCATTTAACAAGAATGCAGCTACTTCTACCGGCACTTGTGTATGAATTGCGGCGGTGTTTTCTTTCATCGCCTCTTCTTGAATAATCCGCAACACTTGCAATGCAGAGGATTCAGTATCGCGAATATGACCTGTGCCGTTACAGCGTGGGCAGGTGACGTGGCTACCTTCTGATAAAGCAGGGCGCAAACGTTGGCGTGACATTTCCATCAGGCCAAACTTTGAAATCTTGCCCATTTGGACACGCGCACGGTCATGACGCAAAGCATCTCTTAAGCGGTTCTCGACATCTTTTTGAGCCTTGCTCGATTCCATATCGATAAAGTCAATCACGATCAAGCCGCCTAAGTCGCGTAAGCGGGCTTGACGAGCGATTTCATCTGCAGCTTCTAGGTTGGTGCGAGTTGCTGTCTCTTCAATATCGGAGCCACGGGTGGCACGTGCGGAGTTCACGTCTACTGAAACCAAAGCTTCAGTGTGGTCAATCACGATGGCGCCACCAGATGGTAGGGGTACCGTACGTGAGTAAGCGGTTTCAATCTGATGTTCAATTTGGAAGCGAGAGAACAAAGGCACATCATCGTGATAGCGCTTTACTCGTGGCAAATTGTCTGGCATCACTACTGACATGAAGGCAGCAGCCTGCTCATAAATATCATCTGTATCGATGAGAATTTCGCCAATATCAGGTTGGAAGTAATCCCGAATAGCGCGAATAACGAGGCTAGATTCTAAGTAGATGAGTAATGGTGCTGAGTTGCCCTTAGCGGCTTCATCAATTGCTTTCCATAACTGCAAAAGATAGCTTAAATCCCATTGCAATTCAGTAGCATCACGTCCGATACCGGCGGTGCGGGCAATGATGCTCATGCCATCGGGCACTTCTAAATGGGACATTGCTTCACGCAGCTCTTGACGATCTTCCCCTTCAATACGACGAGAAACACCGCCGCCACGAGGATTATTTGGCATCAAGACCAAGTAGCGACCAGCTAAAGAGATAAATGAAGTGAGGGCAGCCCCTTTTTGGCCGCGCTCTTCTTTTTCTACTTGAACAATGATTTCTTGACCTTCGCGCAAGGCATCCTTGATGGAAGCATTGCGGACATCAATACCTTCTTTAAAGTACGACCTGGCTACCTCTTTAAAAGGCAAAAAGCCATGACGCTCTTCACCGTAGTTAACAAAGCAGGCCTCCAATGAAGGCTCAATACGGGTAATGACACCTTTGTAGATATTGCCTTTGCGTTGTTCGCGACCGGCGGCTTCGATATCGATATCAATTAGTTTTTGGCCATCAACGATGGCAACTCGCAACTCTTCTTGTTGAGTTGCATTAAACAACATGCGTTTCATAACACTCTCCTATGGGGGAGGATGTCGTTGCGCGCTGCGTTAGGGAGTCAGTTGATGCCGCAAAGGCTATTCCTTGGCGGTTTAAGAGTGTGGATCATGCAAATCTAGGCTCTTTTGCCCAGTTCACCCAGTTAACTATTGGTTAAATCGGTGCCACACTTGACGCTCGCCGCAGAGACCTCCTTTAGGTCATCAATGCAGGCGCACGCCTGAAAACTGTCTTCTAATCGCGGGTCGCGGCATACGGCACACCAACCCTGCGCCTCATTACAACGGGGGAGGGGCAACCCCGAGAGTCTATAAATGGGCGACTCCAAGCTCCAGGACGAAAACCTGACATCAGGCTCGTACTTAGCCAATAAATTAGCTAGTGCGTTGATTATACGGCACAAGTTGAATGAGAATGGGGTATCGTTGAGTCCCTTGTCGCCAGAAAAATGGACGATAAGAGAGCTAAATCATGAAATCAGACCCTGCATCAGCATCCTCTCAGGTAAAAAGTTCGACCCCGGCTGCAGTCCATTTGCAGACGATTGGTCCGGAAGAGGCTGGTCAGCGTCTAGATAACTATCTACTCCGTTGGGCCAAAGGGGTCCCCAAAAGCCACGTTTACCGAATCATTCGTTCTGGTGAAGTGCGGGTAAATAAAAAGAGAGCTGAGCCAACCACTCGTCTAATTGAGGGCGATATTGTGCGAGTCCCTCCTATCCGAGTTGCGCTACCTGCACAGGTGGCCGCTGCTAGCACCGCTCAAACCCAATCTCGTGCCAGGGGTTATTCCGACAAAATGCCCATCCTCTTTGAGGATGAGGCGCTATTGATAGTGGATAAACCAGCAGGTTTAGCAGTGCATGGGGGATCTGGGATTGCATTGGGGGTGATCGAGACTTTACGCATCACCAGACCGGAATTGAAATTCCTCGAGTTGGTCCACCGTTTGGATCGAGATACTTCTGGAGTGTTGCTATTGGCAAAAAAGCGCAGTGCTTTGGTGGAGTTGCATCGTCAGATTCGGGAGGGGCAAACCGATAAACGGTATTACTTGCTTGCGCACGGCGAAATCAAGCAAGGCGCGGCAGTGATGCAACTGAAATTTCCATTACATAAATATTTGCTGGCCAATGGAGAGCGACGTGTGCGAGTGGACCCAGAGGGGCTGCCAAGCCATACTGCATTGCGAGTGACTAAGACTATGCAGCGCGATGGAGTAGCGATTACCTTAGCCGAAGCGCAGCTCAAGACGGGCCGCACCCACCAAATTCGAGTGCATTTGCAAAAACTCGGTCATGCCATATTGGGCGATGATAAATATGGTTACGAGGATCAAGATAAATCCATAAAATCCAAAAGACTGTATTTGCATGCGCATCTGGCGGGCTTTACCCATCCTCGCACTGGGGAGAAAATGCGGATCGAGTCTCCATTGCCCGCTGAGTTCACAGCCATGATGAAAAATTTCGACTAAGTGATTTATGTCAGCTGAGAAAAATACTGATCGACGTTACGACCTGATTGTGTGGGATTGGGATGGAACGATTATGGATTCCACGCCGACGATCGTGCACTGTATTCAGCAAGCTTGTCGCGACTTAGGTTTTAAAGAGCCCGACGATACGCTAGCGAGTTCTGTGATTGGCTTAGGTATTCAGGATTCTTTGCGCCGCGCAGTGCCATGGATTGAGCCAGCCCATTTTCCCAAATTAACAGATCGATTTCGTTATCACTATTTAGCTAAAGATCATGAGCTCGATTTATTTGTAGGCATTCGCGAGTTACTTGAAGGGTTGCGAGCCGATCAATATTTACTAGGTGTGGCCACTGGCAAATCACGTGTAGGCTTAGATCGTTCACTTAAGCATCATCAAATTGGGCACCTTTTTCATGAAACCCGCACGGCGGATGAATCATTTTCAAAGCCACATCCTGGTATGTTGCTTGAGCTATCCGATGCGACTCAAGTTCCTACTCGCAGAATGTTGATGATCGGTGATACCACCCATGATTTAGATATGGCGGCTAATGCTGGGG
>NZ_JAHBAK020000073.1 GCF_018500155.2 Polynucleobacter sp. | reverse complement strand
AGATGTGTATAAGAGACAGCCCCTAAATTTGATCATTTTCTGATGGAAATTTGACCCTATTTTTAGACAAAAATAAATGGTCTTTTTGAGGTATTTTTTTACCCCATTTTTCTCTATTTTTTAACGAAATTTTTCACCCTTTTTGGATGATATTTTGCAGATGTTTTTCATCCAATTTTTAGTCATTTTTTATCAATTTCCTTTTGATGATTGCGTCTTCATTTTTCAATTAAGGTGATGGATATTTTTTCTTTGTTACTCGCCATCTTCACAAACTACATGAAGTGTATTCATGAGTTCTTGTTTAAAAAAATATGTTTGAATTCAATACGAAGAGTGTTTTATTTGATTTTTGTAATGAAGATATTCGAAGCAAATTCGCGCTGTTGATACGCTGTTGGAATTGAGTATTTTGTGACTATTTTGAGCCCATTTGGGGGTGTTATTTACCCCTTTTTTGAGGGTCAATTCGCTCTGGGCAATGGATTTGATTTTGGGTGAGTTATTGGCGCATTTTTTGGCTGAAATGGAGCTTGGATTTAAGGGTAAAACTGGGTTTATTCGGATTCTTATTCACCCAAGGGCGTAAGCCCTGCAATGGTGAATTTTGGGCGCTTCTAGAGAGAATTTAAGGGTTCCATCCAATACAATAGCTACATATTTTTACATGTGTTTTTATAAGAAAAATGATCCTAAACACCCCTTTTCGCATAAATCCTTTCCGCTGGGCTGGCATTGCCCTCTTTGTAGGGGCTAATGGCCTTTCTGGCGTAGTCATGGCGCAAGTAGACGCTGGCGCCCTGCAACAGAACCTAGAAAAGCAACTCCCCCTACCTTCGCCATTAGCTCTGCCTGAGGCTCAAAAGCCAACTAGCCCACAGCGTGAAGGAGCGGCTAAAGCGGGCGAGGTTCGGTTTACGGTCAACTCTTTTGTCTTAGAAGGCGTAAAGACGCTTCCTGAGGCACAAGTACAAGAGGTATTGAAGGAGTGGGTAGGCAAGTCGGTCAATTTCGATGACTTACAAAAAGCCTGCGACGCTGTTGTGACGCTCTACCGTAAGAATGGTTTAACAGTACAAGCCATTCTGCCACCACAAAAGATTGATGGTGGCGTAGTTAAGATTCTGATTACGGAAGCTAAGCTCAGTGAAGTAATTGTGGATACCCCACAAGGCGACACGCGCTTTGGTAAACAGCGTGCAGCTGAGTACATCACTTATGCAAACCCGATCGGCGCCCCATTAAATATGGATAAGCTTGAGCGCGCATTAATTATTCTGAATGAAACACCAGGCGTGATGGTGGCTAGTCAATTAGAGCCGGGTAAAAACGATGGCGAGACTGCGGTGCGTGTGCAACTGACTGAACCGCCAGTAGGCGCTGGTCGTGTTGAACTGAATAACTATGGCAGCAGAACTACTGGCGCTAATCAAGGCGTCATTGCACTCAATGCCAATAACGTCACGGGCATTGGTGATCAGGCAGCCTTAAACGGCATCTACTCCGAAGGCTCACAATATATTCAGGGTGCTTACTCTATTCCAGGCTCAAAAGATGGCTTGCGTCTTGGTGTTGCGGGAACCTATTTGAACTATAAGAACGTCAGCAACTATGCTTCACCAAATGGTGGTTGGGGTGACTCATGGACTGCAGGTTTAAGTGCTGCGTATCCATTGATTCGTAGTCAGGCGACGAACTTAAATGCCACCATGAACTATGACGTCAAGAGTTACATGAATAAAAACCAAGCAACTCAATATGTCATCAGTAGCTACAACATTAATAATTTCTCCATTGGTATGTCTGGCAACCATTACGATGGCTTTGGTGGTGGCGGCATCTCCACAGGATCTGTATCTTTAGTCTTTGGTTACCTTGATGTTTTAGGTACCAGCACTCCAGGCTATGGCGCATATACACCGCCAAGCTTTACAAAGCTCGCAGTTTCAGGCAGCCGTAACCAGCAGCTGACTGAAGATGGCTTAACTTCTTTCTATATTGCTGCAAGTGGTCAGATGGCATCGGTGAATTTAAACTCTGCGGAGCAGTTTTATTTAGGCGGTCCCTATGGTGTGCGCGCCTATCCAGTAGCGCAAGCAGGTGGTTCACAAGGCGGTCTAGCCACTGCCGAATTACGTCGTCAATTACCGCAAAACGTGACCATCAGCGCCTTCTTTGATGCTGGCGTGGTTCAACAATACAAGAATGTTTATCCAGGTTGGCAAGGCTTGACCCACGCCAATAATACGTACTCATTGATGGGTGCTGGCCTCGGCGTGAAGTGGATGTATGGCGGCTGGAATGTCGCCGGCTCTGTCGCCTGGAAAGTGGGTAACAATCCTTTGTATAACCAATATGGTCAGGCAGTTAATACTGATGGCACTACCACTAATCCACGTGGTTGGATTACTGCTAGCTACACGTTCTAATGAATGAGTAAGTATTATTATCAATACTTACTTTGATTGCACAACTGTAGGGTCGCTTCCACAAGAGACGGCCCTATTTGTTTGGGCAAATTGCATGGCATTCTCCATGCGTTCATCATTACCAGGGTGAGTAGATAAAAACGCAAGTGTGACACCTTCACCTAACGCATTCATCTTGGCAGCAAAGCGATAACTACCGCACGGTGAATACCCGGCTTGTTGTGCCCACTGCATTCCCTGAAGATCTGCCGCCCGCTCATCATCACGATTAAAGGATAGTCCCGCACCTTTGGCCGCATTACCGACTACTAAACCGCTAAAAGGCACGAAATAGCTCGCTATCATGCCAAGTGCTTGGCTTGTTGCGGAGACCAATAAATCGCGATTCTTGCCATAGTCTGCTTGTGTATGACCCAACTGATGATGCGCAAGCTCATGACCCATCACACTAGCAAGAACATCTGGATCGTTTCCAAACTGCGCTATAAAACCATTCGTAAAGATAATGTAGCGCTGGTTATTTTGTAGCTCTGCGTACGCATTGATCTCTGCAGAATCCGTTAGACCTACTACAAATGGAAATGGCACAGTCTTTGCCATTCTTTGACGAACCATAGCGAGATTTTTTTCAGAAGTGCTAGCGCGTGAACTTTGATTTGCAGCTTGCCACCACGCTTCATTTGGTATCTGCACTTCCATCGATTTTTTACTGCTCGAGCAAGCAATCAATGAAATGCAAAGCAGTATTGGTAATGCAGAGCGCATTGCCAATGTCATTTTTTGTAACCTTAAATCAAAATATCTTTGAGACCGCGCATTCCAGGAGAGTTCGCGGGTGGAGCGGGTGCTGGCGCCGGGGCTGGAGCTGAACGCTGGTTGGCTTTAGCTGCTTCGGACAAAGCGCGACGAATGGCATCGGTTGAGCCAGCCAAACTAAAGCGGGTTACCCCAAATGCACCAGATTGCAAAGCAACCGCAAAACCAATCGTGTCACCCGCTTTGACTGCATTCAGAACAGCATCAAAGGGGTCAAGAATCTGAAATAAATTGACCCCAATTTGGGTACATTGCATCGATAAAGCGGTTGAAACTGTGGCACTGTTCATCAAAACAGAATACTTAGCTCCTGGTTGACATTGCAATGCTTGATGGAGATAAAAGAGGCATTTATCAGCAGCGCAAAATACACCAAATGATGACTTAGAGTCATTCGCTGTATAGGCCTCTGTAGTGGCACCATTCATATCCACTATCCAATTTTGATAAGCCACTTTCTCACCAGCATAAGCCTGGAACGAGAGTAGGCAAAGAATGGATAGCAGAAGTTTTCTCATACGGAGAGCTTACTACAAGTCTTTATTGAATAATTTTGGCTGTTTCACGTAACTTCTTCACGGTCTCCGCGAGATATTGCTGCACGATCGCTTGGCGCAATTGTGGTTTTGCTTCATCAAAAGTAGGCAGCTTAAATGGGCGTTTATCGTCCACCTTGACGATGACCCAGCCGCCCTGCGTCTGAATAGGAGCGTTGGTTACGGCGCCTTTATTCATATTCACAATCACGTTAGCCACTTGCGGCACCACCTGCCCTGGCAATACCCAGCCTATTTGACCGCCATTAGCCTTAGATGCCTGATCAATGGAATACTCTTGTGCCAGTTTTCCAAAGAGTTCACCTTTTTGAATACGACGAATCAGATCTAAGGCATCGGTTTCGGTCGTGACGATAATTTGACTTAGACGGTATTGAGATGCGGAGGCCCCCTCGCCGATCAATTTTTTCTGACGATCAAATTCTTCTCTCAGCTGCGCATCAGAAATGGGATTTTTCTGAAAATGATTTTCTAAAAAGGCTTGGATCATCAATGTTTGCTTTAACTGCGCAATTTGATCCCGAAAATCAATATCTTTATCTAAGCCTCGCCTAATCGCTTCTTGAGTTAATAATTCGCGATTGATGAGTTCATCCTTAAGTGCTCGCTGTAATTCAGGAGAATCTTTCTGTCCTTGTGCCATAGCGGCTTTTATATTGAGCTCAAGCAATCCATTGGTGAGCGGTGT
>NZ_JAHBAK020000059.1 GCF_018500155.2 Polynucleobacter sp. | reverse complement strand
GCAAATCAATCAAAAGGCAGCGCAGGATTTTCCCGATCGGATACAAACTCGTCTTTCGGAGCTGTTAAAAACTCAGAGTCCTCAGGCGGCTTTTGAGTACGTACATGCTGAGGTCTTGCAAGATGCTGCTAAAGAAGTGGCGCAATATCATCAGCAATTATTAACAGTGTTGAAAAATGGCAACCAGGAGTTGGCTGATATTGCTGAGGCAATGATTCAAGATTCAAAAGCCGATTTGATCCATTTCGTAAATGATGCAACTGACAATGCACCGGTTGGCAGCGAGGCCTATGTGTCTATTTTCAAAACCTCATTTAATAATGCCTTGCAAAACTTTGAGTTAGTGCGCGCTGCAATGGCAGATTCATTTGTCAACTTTGAAAAAAGTGTTGAGAGTATGAGTCAACTCAGTGCTACAAAAGGATCGGCTAAAAAGGGGAGGTAGCCCCACTTTTTGTAATCTTTAATACTGCTGTTGATAGTGTAGTGCGGTCGCTATGGTCTGACAATGAATCTGCACCGTAGATTCGATGGTTTTGCCGTAGCCGCCCGCCATCGCAAATGCAAGAGGAATTTGCTTGTTAAGTGCATATTGAAATACGGCTTCATCTCTTTGCCGCATTCCCTCTGTGCTGATTTTTAGTCTGCCCAGGCGATCCTCCTCATGTGGATCGGCTCCAGCTAGATAAATAACAAACTCAGGTTGGAAGCGAGCGTCGAGTTCATCCAAACATTGATGAAGTTTGATTAAATAAGTTTGATCATCGCAACCATCAAAAAGACCGCAGTCTAGGTCACTAACTTCCTTTTTAAAAGGAAAATTATTTTCGCCGTGTATTGAGAGGGTAAATATGGAAGGATCATCTTGCAAAATAGATGCGGTTCCATTTCCTTGATGAACATCTAAATCAATAATCGCCACTTTAAGATTGGGATGGATTTCTTTTTGTAGTGCTCTGGCTGCGATCGCGGCATCATTGAAGACACAAAATCCGCTACCAAGGTTTCGATAAGCGTGATGGGTGCCCCCTGCTAAGTTTCCTGATATGCCATCTGTCATGGCTGTTTTGCATGCCGCAATGGTTGCGCCCGCTGAACGTCTTGACCGTTCAACCATTTTTTCGCTCCATGGAAACCCAATTTCTTTTTGCTCATGTTCGGTGAGTTTTCCTGCGGCGACCCTCTGAAGATAGCTGGGGTCATGCGCATAGAGTATCTGTGTATCGCTTGCTGGTGGGGCCTCAACTAGTTGTAAATTGGCTAGACTTGAAACTGTATCGCGAACGCGCGAATACTTTTCCATAGGAAAGCGGTGTCCTTCGGGTAGTGGAAGGACAAAGTGGTCGGAATAGTATGCTTTCAAGAGTCTGATATGTGAGTTATTTTGCTCATTCTAGATGACCGTTACAGTGACTGCAGACAAGGGCTTATTTACGGTATGATGAATTCTCATAACAACAATATCCATAGGTGACATGTGACAAAAGCAAGAGTAGTCAGCCTCGAAAAGTTAGGCGCCCCCAATGTAATTCAAATCCTCGATAAAGATTTGCCTCCCCCTGGCAAAGGTGAAGTGCAACTTCGTCAGACGGCAATTGGTTTTAACTTTATTGATATTTATCAACGGTCTGGTTTTTATCCCCTCGAATTACCTACGGGCTTGGGTCACGAGGCCGTTGGTGTGGTTGAGGCCCTGGGTGAAGGTGTAACTGGATTGAAGGTGGGCGATCGTGTGATGTACATGAATGCTGGTATTGGAGCGTATGCGAGTGCTCGTAATGTATTAGCAGAAAAATTAGTGCCGGTGCCAAGCAATATCTCTGACGAAGTTGCTGCTGCTGTATTTTTCAAGGCGATGACTGCCCAATACCTTGTGCAGAAAACTTACAAAGTGAAAGCAGGTGATATTGTTGTTGTGCATGCTGCTGCGGGTGGTGTTGGCCAGATTTTGGCTGGCTGGGCAAAAGCACTAGGAGCATTCGTGGTTGGGACTGTGGGGTCCTCTGGAAAGATTGCGGCGGCTAAGCAAGCTGGTTGTGATGTAGTAGTGGATTACTCACAACCAAATTGGGTGGAAGAGGTCATTAAAGCAACCGGCGGTAAAAAAGCCAACGTTGTTTATGACTCAGTAGCTAAAGATACTTTCTTGGGCTCCTTAGAGTGCACTGCACCCTTTGGAACCGTTGCCTTATTTGGGGCTGCATCTGGTCCTGCACCGGAAATACAGCCAGAAATCTTAAATAAGAAGGGATGCTTGTTTTTAACAAGGCCTTCCGTATTTCCGCACAATGCCACACATGCTCTTTTGCAAGAAAATGCTAAAGCAGTATTTGATGCTATCGCAAAGGGCTATGTCAAAGTGCAAATTGGCGCTAAATTTCCTTTGGAGCAAGCACAAGAGGCGCATCGCGCAGCGGAGGAAAGAAAAGTGTCTGGAGCGATTGTTTTAATTCCTTAAGCTTCATCATTTGAATATGTAGGAGTAATATATTGATATGAAAACACTATTTAAATCCAGCACATTAGCTTTATTGACCACATTGTCTTTGTTGATTGGTGGAACGGCTCATGCTCAAATTCCTGCTACGCAACATGCCAATGGAATCTCGTATATCACTGGTGGAGTGGGCGAGGAAGAGTCTTTAGCAATCGTTGCCGAGGCAAAACAATGGCCCCTCTTTTTGGAGCTCTCTCAATTAGAAAATGGTCGAGGTGTTTGGATTTTTGGTGCCAATATTAAAATTTTGAACAGCAAACAGCAGGTAGTCTTTGAAGCGCAAGCAGAAGGACCGTACATGCTTATCAATTTAGACGCAGGTGATTATTCAATTGAAGCAAGCTATCAAGGCGTTGTTCAAAAACGGGCGATTAGCGTGAAGGCCAATACCCCACAAAAGGTTTCTATATTCTGGAAATAATGAGAATCAAGCTCTATTTTTGAAATTACTCCGCCTAAGTCCCTAAGCTAAGATTAAGCCCCACTTTCCTAGTGGGGTTTTTTATTGACCCATTTACATTTAGTTCTAACTAGTACTAAACTGGTACTAGTTAGAACTAAATAGGTCTTCACAATGCAATTTTTACCCGTTTTACGCAGTTTGGTATCTACCTATCAATCATTTGAGCGCTACTCAGCACTTGACGTAAAAGCGATGGGGCTGACTACAACCCAATTTGATGTCATCGCAACGTTGGGAAATCAGCCGCCAATGACTTGTAAGGAATTGGGTGAAAAGACGCTCGTTACCAAAGGGACACTTACTGGTGTGTTGGAGCGTCTCGAAGGAAAAGGTATTTTAGAAAAAATGCTCAATCCCGAAGATGGAAGAAGTCAAATGATTGGCTTAACAAAAAATGGACAAGCATTATTTGAAAAAATTTTTCCAAGACATATGCAGCATTTGGATGTTGCCTTCAAGAAGTTGACGACAAAACAGATGCAAGATGTGCAACGATCATTAGATCAACTAAAAGAAATTTTTAACGAATAGCTTAATCAAAAAAAGGAGAAAAGTATGAGTAAAGTTGCAGTGGTATTTCATAGTGGTTATGGCCATACAGTCAAGCAGGCCGAGGCCGTAGCCAAAGGCGCTAATGGCACATTAGTAGCGATTGATGCAGAAGGAAATTTAACTGAGCAGCAATGGTCAACCTTAAATGAGGCCGACGCCATTGTGTTTGGCTCTCCCACATATATGGGTTCAGTGAGTTGGCAATTTAAAAAATTTGCTGATGCCAGTTCAAAGCCATGGTTCTCACAGCAATGGAAAGATAAAGTATTTGGAGGATTTACCAATTCCGCAACGATGAATGGTGATAAACATTCAACCTTGCACTATTTCTTTACTCTGGCAATGCAACATTCGGGGTTATGGGTTGGCACGGGTTTAATGCCATCAAACTCAAAAGCAGCAAAGCGTGATGATGTGAATTATGTGGGCTCTTTTGCTGGTGCGATGATGCAAACCCCCTCTGATGCAAGTGCTGATGAGGTGAATGCTGGTGACTTAGAGACGGCTAGACTCTATGGGCAAAGAATTGCGCAGATCACTCAGCGCCTCAAATGATTCATACCAAGGATTGCTTGATATCCATCACAAAAGCCACCTTCGGGTGGCTTTTGTGTATCTAGGTTCGGTAGTTTATAATGTTCTAAGCAATTGAATTTAAAGGGAATATTCTTAAAATTCCCTATCTGCCGGTTTGACAGCCCCAAGGGGCTCTTGGACAATGCGTTTGGCGGTTAGATTCCCGCCAAAATCATTCATGACCACACAGATTCCCACAACATCTAGACAAACCCCCTTAGAGCTCCGAGCGCAGGGATTGTCATGTGTGCGCGGCGAGCGAAGGTTGTTTGCTGGATTGAATTTGAATCTGGCAGCGGGTGAATGCTTGCATGTGCGTGGAGAGAATGGAGTTGGTAAAACCAGTCTTTTGCGCTTGTTAACTGGATTGTCAAAACCAGAGGCAGGACAAGTCCTTTGGAATGGAAAAGTGATTTCTTCGGAGCCTGGCATTTTTCACCGCGAGGTATTGTTTCTAGGTCATCGTGATGCACTCAAAGAAGAGCTCACTGCCTTAGAAAATTTGCAAATGTATGCTGCATTAGATGATGTCAAGCTTCCGCTAGAAAAGGCATTGGGCGCATTAGCGCGTTTTGGATTGCGTGGCCGAGAAAATTTACCAGTCCATTGCTTATCCGCGGGACAAAAGCGCCGCGTCCTGATGGCGCGTATGTTAACGCGCGGAGCGCTTCTCTGGATTTTGGATGAACCCTTTAATGCATTAGATGTGGAGGCAATTGCACAATTAGAGCAATTGATTGCTGAGCACCTTGCCGCAAAAGGAATGGTGGTGCTCACTAGTCATCAGCCTGTAACGCTTCCGAATTTAAAGGTGCTAGATCTATGAGCGCCTTATTTGCCATTATTCATCGCGATTTACTCTTGGTCATGCGTCGCAAGAGTGAAGTGCTTACCGCATTATTTTTCTTTATTGTGGTTACGAGTCTTTTTCCTTTGGGGGTGGGTGCTGATGCAGCGCTTCTACGCAAGATCGCGCCAGGAGTAATTTGGGTGGCTGCACTACTGGCGACTTTGCTTGGCTTGCAACGAATGTTTGCTGCGGATTATGTAGATGGTGCACTCGAGCAAATGGCGCTTTCGCCTTATCCCATGGTTTTATTAATGACCGGAAAAATTCTGGCGCACTGGCTTGTATGTGGACTGCCTTTGGTGATCCTTGCTCCCATCATTGGTATTCAGTTCGATTTGGATGCAAGCTCACTATATGTATTGATGGGAACTTTATTATTGGGAACGCCCGTGTTATCCCTTTTAGGCTCCATTGGCGCAGCCTTAACCCTGGGCGTGCGGGGTGGGAGCTTGCTCATGAGTTTGTTGATATTGCCCCTATATGTTCCTGTCCTGATTTTTGGTGCTGGGGCGGTTTATGCCAATAGTGTCGGGCTTGATACTACAGGGCATTTTTCATTATTGGGCGCCTTATTGATTTTGGCTTTAGCATTTGTACCTTGGGTAAGCGCTACCGCAGTAAAGATTGCCATTGAATGACTGAAATAAATCACTTTTCGAAAAATCGCCTGATTAACTGGTTTAAGTTATCGAGCCCGAGCACTTTTTATCCAGTAGCAGGCAAATTGATACCGCTTTTCTGGGTGCTCACTTTGATTTTTGGTGTCGCTGGTCTTTGGGTGAGCTTTTTTGTGGCTCCAGTAGATGCCGTTCAGGGTCAAGGATATCGAATTATTTTTGTTCACGTTCCTGCTTCATGGATGTCCATGTTTATTTATTTAGTGATGGCAGCATGGGCAGGCATTGGTTTAATTTTTAATACTCGACTATCGGCAATGATGGCTCAGGCACTGGCCCCCATTGGTGCATGGATGGCATTCTTGTCTCTATGGACGGGTGCGTTCTGGGGTAAACCAATGTGGGGTGCTTGGTGGGTCTGGGATGCGCGTTTAACTTCAGAGCTGATTCTGCTATTTCTTTATCTCGGTTTCATTGCATTGCAATCCTCTATAGATAATCCCCGTAGAGCAGATAAAGCGGGGGCGATATTGGCTTTGGTGGGTGTTGTGAATGTGCCCATTATTTATTTTTCGGTGAAGTGGTGGAACACCCTGCACCAAGGCGCATCGGTTTCGTTGACCAAGGCGCCTGCAATGGCTCAGACCATGTTGCTAGGAATGTTATTAATGGCCATGTGCTTTTGGATGTACTCAATAGCGGTTGGGTTGATGCGGGTCAGAACCATTATTTTGGAGCGTGAAGCCCATGCTGATTGGGTGAGACAATTGGACGAGGTAAGAAACTAATGTGGAATAGTCCAGCAGAGTTTTTTGCAATGGGTGGTTATGCTCTCTATGTATGGAGTAGTTTTGGAGTTTGCGCCCTTGTTTTGATCTGGGAGCCTGTGAGTATTCGTCTTCGTAAAAAGGCGATTATTCGTAGATTAAAACTAGAGCGTTTAGCAGAACAGTTTGATAGTGAAAGTCGTTAGTGAAACCGAGACATAAGCGTGCATTCATCATTATTGCTGCATTAGCCGTCATAGGTGTTGCAGCATTACTGATTTTGAATGCTCTGAACAGCAATATTGCCCTTTATGTAACGCCAAGTGAAGTGGCTTCAGGTAAGGCGCCACAAGGCCAAACTTTTAGGATCGGGGGCATGGTGAAGGATGGATCGTTAAAGCGCGATGGCTTAACGGTGCACTTCGTGATTACAGATTTAGTAAAAGATATTCCTGTTGCATACACGGGTATCCTGCCAGATCTTTTTAAAGAAGGTAAGGGCGCTGTGATCCAGGGAAGATTGAATGCTAGCGGAGAATTCGTTGCTAGCGAAGTGCTAGCCAAACATGATGAAAACTATATGCCGCCTGAAGCAAAGCACGCTTTGGATCAAGCTCAGAAAAATGGAAGTGGTAAATGATTCCTGAGTTTGGGCATTACGCATTAGTTCTAGCATTGTGCATTGCTTTGATTCAAGGGGTATTGCCCTTGGTGGGCGCACATTATGGGCGCCGAGAGTTTATGGTGCTTGCTAGGCCAGCTGCTCAAACAGGATTTATTCTGCTAGCCATTGCTTTTGTAGTGTTGGCATGGAGCTTTTATGTCAATGACTTTTCTGTTCTATATGTGGCAGAGCACTCCAACTCTCAATTACCAGTGATTTATCGCTTGGGTGCAGTGTGGGGTGGTCATGAGGGGTCTTTATTGCTATGGGTCTTCTTGTTAAGCACCTGGACTTTTTTGGTGGCGCAACTATCAAAAGCGTTAGATGAATTTATGGTTGCCAGAGTCATTGGGGTTTTAGGGCTAGTGACTAGTGGGCTGTTGTTATTTGTATTGGCGGCTTCCAATCCATTTGAGCGTTTATTACCGGCGGCACAAGATGGGCGATCCCTGAACCCATTATTGCAAGATCCAGGTTTGGTATTTCATCCGCCGATGTTGTACATGGGATATGTCGGATTTTCAGTGGCATTTGCATTTGCAATCGCTTCGCTGTTATCGGGTCGCCTAGATGCCGCGTGGGCGCGCTGGTCGCGTCCTTGGACAACGGCCGCATGGATCTTTTTAACTCTAGGAATTGCTCTGGGTTCATGGTGGGCCTATTACGAATTGGGTTGGGGCGGTTGGTGGTTTTGGGATCCGGTCGAGAATGCTTCATTCATTCCTTGGCTGGTAGGCACTGCCTTGTTGCATTCTTTGGCGGTTACCGAGAAGCGAGGAGGTTTTAAAAGCTGGACTGTGCTCTTAGCGATTACCGCTTTTTCCCTTTCGTTATTAGGTACATTCTTGGTTCGCTCAGGTGTTCTTACCTCGGTACATGCATTTGCTACCGATCCAAAGCGTGGCATTTTTATTCTGATTTTCTTGTCTCTCGTGGTTGGGTCTTCTTTAACCCTGTATGCTTGGCGCGCGCCAAAAAATACTTTGGGCGGGAAATTTAACTTGAGCTCTAGAGAAACATTTATTTTGCTAGGCAATGTGTTCTTGGTGGTTTCTGCTGGATCAGTGTTGCTGGGCACTTTATATCCATTGCTCATCGATGCATTGCATCTTGGAAAAATTTCTGTAGGTCCACCGTATTTCAATAGTGTGTTTGTGCCCATTATGGTGCCCTTGTTAGTGTTGATGGGCATTGGACCGTGGGCTCAGTGGAAGAGCACAGATTTGATATCCGTTCTCAAGCGCTTGTGGCTTGCTGGAGTGATTGCGGTTTTGGCTGGAGTGCTTATTCCCTTGATGATGGGGCAATTCACGTGGTTAGCAGGATTGGGTTTCTTGCTGGCCTTTTGGATTATTGCCTCTGGCTGCCAACAAGTTGTTCGGCAGATGAAAGCAGGCAAGCCCACACGTTCTTTTATTGGTATGCAAATTGCGCATTTAGGGATTGCTATTTTTGTGATTGGCGTCACCATGGTTGGCGCTTATCAAGAAGAGAAAGATGTGCGTATGCTCGCTGGCGATACCGTTCATGTTGGCGGCTATCAGATACAGTTAAAAGGCGTCTCAAAAGTACCGGGCCCCAACTATGATGCAATGCGCGGCACTTTTTTATTGATGAAAGATGGCAATACTCAAGCAACCCTTTATCCAGAGAAACGAAGCTATTTTTCTTCCACAATGCCAATGACGGAAGCTGCAATTGATGCAGGCTTGACTCGCGACATTTATGTTTCTTTAGGTGAAGAATTAAACGATCAATCTTGGGCGGTCAGGGTGTATTACAAGCCCTTTGTCGATTGGATTTGGGGAGGCTGTTTATTGATGGCTTTGGGGGGTGCACTTGCTATTTCCGATAAGCGCTATCGGATGAAGCTAAAGAAGGTTGCATCATGAAGGCAAAATTTCTCATTCCTTTATTGGTATTTGTGGTTTTGGTTGTTTTTTTGGCTATAGGACTTAATCGGGATCCACATGAAGTTCCCTCTCCTTTAATTAATAAAAGTGCGCCCGCTTTCGAGGTTCCTCAATTAGCGCAGCCAAACAAAACCTTTTCACCGGCCAGCATGAAGGGTCAGGTTTGGATATTGAATGTATGGGCATCGTGGTGCGTAGCTTGTCGTGAAGAGCACCCCGTTTTAGTGGAACTTGCGCAGTCTGGGAAAGCTCCCATCATTGGCTTGGACTACAAAGATAAGCGTGAGGATGCATTAGCAATGCTCGAAAGACAGGGTAATCCGTATGTACTTTCTGCGTTTGATGCTAATGGTCGTGTTGGGATTGACTATGGTGTGTATGGTGTTCCCGAGACTTATGTTAT
>NZ_JAHBAK020000022.1 GCF_018500155.2 Polynucleobacter sp. | reverse complement strand
ATTTCTGGTGGTTTTTATAGGGATATACTGATTCGGCTGTTGTTATGAATGTTTATTTGATTAATGGGAGACGAAATGTCACAACACGATACATTGTTAGCCGCTTTCGAAACATACAAAGCTGAAAACGAAAAATTTATTGAAAAGGGTATTAAGGCATCAGCAGCTCGTGCGCGTAAAGCCTTGCAAGAAATTGCTGGTGCTTGCAAAGAGCGTCGCAAAGAGATTACTGCAGCAAAAGAGGCAATGGAAGCGAAAAAGTAATTCTTACCCCTATTGATCTAAAGGCCTAGCTGATTCGCTAGGCTTTTTCTTTTGGTGCGCCATGAGCCCAGGCGTTCACATCTTTTAATTCAATTATTCTCCTGACTTTCATAGTTATATATCCGCGTTATAGTGGTCGCATGGATCAGATTCAATTTATACAAAAACTTCAAGAAGCGGGATTTCCGGATCCTGTTGAAGTTCAGCAAGCGCCCAATGGCAGATTAGATGATCATACTCACCCATTTGCTGTGCAAGCTCTCGTCATTGAGGGGTATATTGAGATTGCAATTGCTGGCAATACAAAACGATATGCTCAGGGCGATGTTTTTCAGTTGGGATTCAATGAGCTGCATGCGGAACGTTATGGCCCGCAGGGTGTGAAGTATTTAGCGTCGAGAAAAAGCTAAATGTAGCAACTTGATGAATATCGGATTGATTAGTTTGGGTCATGTAGAGTTGCCCATGACCTGCTCGATATTTCAAGCAAATTGCACCTCATATAGCAAACCCTTGTAAAAAATTGTCCGCTAAGAGACCACTAGAGGCTTCTCTAGTGGCTCACTCATTTTTCCGATGACACATGCATCCATGAAGTGATGTTGGTTAAAGGTCTTTAATACTTCTTTGGCGCTTTCTGGGGTGCATGAGACTAAAAGGCCACCACTGGTTTGAGGATCAGTTAATAGTGCGCGTTGTGCCGCGCTAAAGCCCTTTGGAAGACTTATAGCATCACCATAGCTGAGCCAATTGCGATCAGATGCTCCAGTAATGATGCCTTGTTCAGCAAGATCCTGTACGTTGGAGAGTAGAGGCACCTGATCCCAATCAATATGAGCGGTACAGCTTGAACCGCGTGCGAGTTCCAGAGTATGGCCGGCTAAACCAAATCCAGTGACATCAGTTAAAGCATGCACTCCTGAGAGCTTTGCTAAATCTGGACCAGCACCATTGAGTTTGGTGGTGTTGGAAATCATTTCTTGATAGCTGTCTGGACCAAGCACATCCTTTTTTAGCGCTGCCGACAGAATGCCAACCCCTAGAGGTTTGCCTAAAATTAATACATCTCCCGGTTTGGCGCTCGCATTGCTCTTTACACGCTTGGGGTCAACAATGCCAATGGCTACTAAGCCATAAATGGGTTCGACAGAATCAATCGTATGACCCCCGGCAATGGGAATGCCAGCACTGCGGCAAGCTTCTGCTCCACCTTCCAGTATTCGTGCAATCGTTTTGTTGGATAAAACCTTGATCGGCATACCTACCAGAGCTAATGCAAATAGAGGCGTGCCACCCATCGCATAGATATCGCTAATCGCATTGGTTGCAGCGATCTTCCCAAAATCAAAGGGATCATCAACTATAGGCATAAAGAAATCAGTAGTGGCGACTATTGCCTGTGAATCATTGATTTGATAAACGGCAGCATCATCGGATGTTTCAATGCCAATCAAGAGCTCCTTGGGGAATGGCAATTGAGGGACATTTTTCAGTATTTCAGAAAGCACGCCAGGTGCAATCTTGCAGCCACAGCCGCCACCATGAGATAAAGAAGTTAATCGTGGTTCGGCAGATTCGAGAGAGGTTGTTTGGCTATTCATGATTCAATGCGTGAGTCTTAAAGTGGCTTCCAAAGATTAGGTACAACGGTATTTGCGTATCCCGAGATAAACATTTTTTCTGCACCTGTCACTGGGTCAAAAACCGAGCGTTGAATCTTGCCGATATTGCCACCATAAACATGAATGCTAATCGAGGTTTGATCTGTTAAATGATTCTCTACAACGTGAATATCATGAGTATTAGGGGAAACAGTATCGACATGACCAGGAGAGGAAATGGTGGATTCTCCAGTCTTAAAACCGCCTGCGGGTTGAGGATAGTAGGGCGTACCTTTTTCTTCGCCACGTAACTGACCCACCATACCCCATACGGTGTGATTATGAATCGGTGTTTTTTGACCCGGCCCCCAGACAAAGCTGACGATAGAAAA
Source organism: Polynucleobacter sp. (assembly GCF_018500155.2). Lineage (GTDB taxonomy): Bacteria > Pseudomonadota > Gammaproteobacteria > Burkholderiales > Burkholderiaceae > Polynucleobacter. The sequence goes on along the minus strand of NZ_JAHBAK020000022.1, from coordinate 2,067 downwards.
GCGATCCAAAGGATCGGCATAGAGGAGGTACTGTTGATAATACTGGGGGTGTGGCTGTGCAAATGCCTCAGGCAACCAATCATCAACGGCTATGAGATTTTCCAGAAGTTGCTTACCTTTAGTAAAAATCATCGCTTCGCTGGGCTTTTTCTCAAGTAACAAGCTCAGCTCTTTTACGAAGATGAGTAATTTTCCTTCAGACATCATTTAGCCCTCATTTACTACGCTGGAAAAAACCACTCAGGCCACGCTTTGGGCTTTAGGGTGATGGTGTCAACACATACGATATGTAATGTTGCGCTAGCAATCACTTGAAGTTCATCACTATCGGGTAGTTTGCGCTGAGCAGTTTGTTTGACAGAGACTTGCGTGCGTCCTCGATGCTCAATGGCTTGTGTGATGTGAAGAATGTCATCTAGGCGCCCAGGCTTGTAAAAGTTCATAGTCAGTTCACGCACTGGCATGACAATATTAAATTCATTAATCAGTTTGGTGGGGCTGAGATTGTATTGGGCCAACCACTCAGCACGACCTCGCTCAAAAATTTCTAGATAGCGACCGTGATATACAAAGCCTGCTGCATCAGTATCAGAGTAACAAACTCGATGGATATAAATAAATTCAGATGAGGGGTTTTCAGAAGAGGGGGTAGTCATGGATGGTTGGGTGATTTCGGTAATACCAACATCATATTACGATGAGGAATTCCTGCCTCATCATAAATATCGCCATCAGCCTTAAACCCCATCTTTTCATAAAAAGGTATGGCGTATACCTGTGAGTGCAAAAAGAGACTAGTAAATCCTTTCTCTTGTGCAAATTGAATTAACTTTTCCAGAATTTGTCGTCCAATGCCTTGACCGCGGTACTGATCTAATACGGCCATGCGTCCGATTTGGGCTTGATCCTTGCTGATTGCTACTAATCTTGCAGTACCGACGGACAGTCCATCTATCTTTGCTAGAACATGTATTGCTTGAAGATCATCAGCATCTAATTCAAGCTCCTCCGGAACTCGTTGCTCGTCGATAAAGACAGTTTTACGAATGAAAAATGCCTCCTTAGAGGCCTTCACCCAATCGACAAGCAAAATATCTAAATTTTTCAAAGGGTTATGTAAGGGGGTAAGTTTGACCAAAGAAGCCTTCAATAATGTAACAAATTAGCAATCTTGGGAAAATGGGTCATGGTTACAATGGTCAAGTGGCGATTCTCGCGCCCATTGTTTTATCTAAATCCATTATTTAGGAGTTATTTTGAAGAAATCTTTACTTGTAAGTTTGTTTGCTGCATCAGGAATTGCTATTGCATCTTCCGCTTTTGCACAATTGCCAGCCAAAATGTTGCCATTGGCAGCAGAAGTTGTAGTACTGGGTGCAACAGTAGATTCTGTAGATGTTAAAAAGCGCATCGTAGTGCTGAAAGACGATAAGGGTAATTTAGCGCAAATGAACGTTGCCAAATCAGTGAATGATCTGGAGAAAGTGAAAAAAGGCGACGTATTTTTAGTAGAGCATGCGCAAGCTGTTGCGGTGGGACTCACTGCCGCTGCCAAGGATGCTAAGCCTGGCGTATCAGGTGTTCGCTCAGTAACAATCGCTGGTAAAGGTTCTGCAAAGCCATTTGAAGAAACTACAGATACTGTTTATGCAACAGTAAAGATCTCCACCATTGATCAAAAAACCCGTATTGTGACCTTCACCATGCCCAATGGCGAAAAGCAAAAGGTAAAAGTCGATGCTGCAGTGCTTGGTCTTGAGAAATTCAAGGCTGGCGATGACGTCATGATTGAATTTGTGGATGACACAGCAATTGGCTTTGTAACTCCTAAGAAGTAAAGCTTTAAAGCAAGACATTTTGCCGATTAAGCAGGCAAAAAAATAAAAAGCCCGCACATGCGGGCTTTTTATATTCTCCAATCACAAATCTACTGCTTGGCATTAGGAAAGAATAATTGCTCACCACCACTTTGATAGCTAGCAATAACGTCTTGACCATTCTTGGAGGTGATCCAGTCGATAAACGCTTGTCCTTCAGCTTTTTTGACGGCTGGGTACTTAGCGGGAT
>NZ_JAHBAK020000045.1 GCF_018500155.2 Polynucleobacter sp. | reverse complement strand
AGATGTGTATAAGAGACAGGTCTTAGAAAGTGCACCTGATTCAAAGAAGCCAACATTTATTACATGGGGTAAAGAAGATGGCGTATTTAATATTTCTGGTAGAAAGCGCGTTGACAAGAAGTTCCCCAATCACGCCTCTTATGAGTTAAAGGATGTCGCACATTTAGTCATGCTAGAAAAGCCTAAAGAAATTGCAGATCTCTACCTGCAATTTTTGCGTTCACGTCAACTTCAATAGCATTCATCCAAAATCCATTCGTTAAAAAATATTGGTAGCCGTATTTAGGGGGTAGAAAATGAAAGATTCATTAAAGGTTGGTCTTACTTATCAACATTCATATTTGGTGCCACCCTCTAAAACCGTGCCTTCACTCTACCCAGAGGCTCCGGAATTTATAGTGATGCCTGAAGTTTTTGCTACCGGTTTTATGGTGGGCTTTTTAGAGTGGGCATGTATCAAGGCCATTAATCCGCATCTAGATTGGCCGCGCGAGCAAACAGTGGGTACGCATATTGATGTGACTCATCAAGCGGCAACACCCCCAGGATTGACTGTCACAGCAAATGTAGAGCTAGTAGCCATCGATGGGAAGAAGTTAGTGTTTTCTGTAGAAGCACATGATGGCGTTGATGTCATTGCCAAAGGTCGACATGAAAGATATCTCATCGATAGGGCGAAGTTTGATGAGCGTTTGCGACAAAAAATGATTAAGGCCGCCTAATTACAGAGGGTCAGGGGTTGCAGTGGCGACACCTTGAGGGGTTAGCAAAGCGTAAAACTTTCATGCCGTGAGTTTCCTCGTGGTTGCATTGCATGCAAGTCCAAATTTTGGCTATCTCTTCATCAGTTGCTAATCCACAAGCATTGCAAGGAAGACCGCGCTGAATATCGCGAATCCAAAATCCTGGTTTTTGGCATTGAGGACACAAGGATTTCATCTTATCGACTAGATTTGCAGTTGCTTTCTGAATATTGCTCATGCGCGTCGGGTTTGCGAAAGCACGCAGATCATTCTCGACATAGACTTTGCCGTTAGTAGACAGTGATTGAGCCCAATCAAACGCTTTCTTTAGGCCTTCAAAGTCAGCAATGCCCTTGACGGATTCTGGGTGATATTCATCGGTGGGTTTAATCACTAAATAATGTGAAGGAAAAAGAGCGGAATCGGCAAATTGAATCAGCTCCTCATAGTGACTCACAGAGGCGTTATCGCTTTGTGCAGGAGCTCCTGAGAATCCCGTAATTTCAAGGCCATGTTTTTGATCAATGAGTATGACTAACTCATTATTCCAAGCAGTCATGCCGCTATAGGGGTCGCTTACAAAGGCGCCTTCATTCGCAACCCCTAAATCCAGATCCAGCAATTCCATACCCACCTTTGCTTTCTTACGCACAGCATCTAATTGAGAACCGTATCTTGGAATTTCCTGCGTAAACGTACCCAATAGATCTGTGTCATAGGCGTCGGTTTGTAGCACATTGCAGCCAAATTCATTTAAGAGAAGAGGTCTGATCACCTCTTCTTTGCCATGCTTAGTAAGTAGACTGACTGTGCGCTGTGCAAAGATACTCATTACTCAATTACAGACTTTTATAAAAAATGTGTTGCCAACATGGCATACAGCGGGATTCCCAGAATGATATTGAATGGAAAGGTGATGCCTAGCGACATTCCCATATACAAAGCAGGATTGACTTCTGGCAGGGCGTGGCGCAATACGGCTGGAACGGCGATATAGGATGCGCTTGAAGCGAGAACCATCAACAAAATGGTATTGCCCAGTGGCAGACCAATGAGTTTGCAAAGAAATAGAGCGAATAATGCGTGTGATAAAGGTGCGGCGATAGCGTAGAGCAGAGTAATGGGTGGCTTACCTCTTAAGCCCTGAATGTTACGTGCTGCCATCAGACCCATATCAAGCAAGAAAAATGCCAGCATGCCCTTGAATAGGTCAATAGAAAAAGGCGCCATAAGCTTTTGTCCAGAATCGCCGCTAACCAGAGCCACTAGCATGGATCCTAGCAAAAGCAGCTGTGCACCATCAGTAAAAGATTCATGCAAGATGGTAGAGACGCTAGTGGCCTCATGTGCTGTATTGGATTTTTTGGACTGATAGGCTCTGGCTTTATTAGCCAATACGATCGCCAAAATTATCGCAGGAGATTCCATCAGGGCCATGGCCGCTGCCATGTGTCCACCATAGTTAATGTGAAATTGATCTAGATATTGAGTCGCGGTAATAAACGTAACCGCACTAACAGATCCATAAGTGGCGGCGATGGCTGCAGCATCAAATGCACTTAAATACCTTCTCAGTAATAGATAACCTATCAGTGGGATGATGATGGCCAGAAAAACCGCCAAGCCTAATGAGAGGGCAATCTCATTAGTAAAGCCCGATTTATGAAGAGCGAATCCACCCTTAAGGCCGAGCGCCATCAAAAGATAGAGTGATAAGAATCGGGATATCTGCGGAGGGATCTCCAGATTGGATTTCACACTTCCTGCAAAAACCCCAAAGATAAAAAAGAGTATGGCGGGGTCAAGAAAATTAGTCATGGTTTTGCTCTAGGTTCATTTGACAAAATCTCTATCCCTTTAAGTAGATGATAGATTGCATCACTCATTGTTTGATGATGGCCTCGACTAGTGGGTGCCCAATTTTTTTCTCAGAGCGGATGGCGTAAAAGTATTCATAAATATCTTCGCAGTCACCTAGTAGTTCTATGCCATAGGTTTCTTTCAGATCTTTTTCAATCAGTTTTCCAGCCGGAAATGCGCCCAGCCCACTGGCGGCAAAGGTTTTAAGTAGCGCGCTGTCCTCGAACTCACCCACAATGTTGGGTGTGATGCCATGCTTGCTAAACCACTGATCAATCAAGAGACGTACGGTTGAATGTGATGTTGGCAACAGAATGGGTAGCTCCCTAAGGCATTCTGGAAATTTCTTTTTGGCGCCCTTTAAAAATACTTTTGGACAGAACCATGCAATGGAAGATTTTGTGAGTTGTTCGCTGTAGACATTGAGGTTTTTATTGTTTGGTGCAGGGCGATCAGCCAACACAATATCGAGGCGATGCAATGCTAGGTCGGCTAGGAGATCTTCAAACTCTCCCTCATGCGCAATGAGTTGCACATCTTTTAGCTTGAGCACTGGATCAAGCAATTGCCTCGTGACCAGTTTTGGTAAACCATCGGATACACCAACAGTAATTTTGGTTTTGGGAGATTTAGCAGCATCCCTTACTGCCTCGGGGAGTTTTTCTCCTAGGGAGAAGATCTGATCAGCGATTTTGAGTGCGGCATAGCCTGAATCCGTTAGGGTAATGCCCCGTCCTGCCGGCTTAAACAGCATATACCCGAGCGATTTCTCAAGTTCGTGGACTTGGGCGCTAATCGTTTGAATGGCCATATCAAGGCGCTCTGCTGCCTTGGACATGCTGCCCTCTTTGGCTACTACCCAGAAGTAATAGAGATGGCGATAGTTGTAGGAGTTTGTCATATTCAGTTTTTTACGAAATTATTATCAATATATATCTGCTTTTTCCTAATTACAAACCCCCGTAAATTAACCCCATCGAAAACCATGGCATTTAGGTGCCATAAAACAAAGAGAGGTTAATCAAGTGGAACTATTTAGTCCGGAATTCTTTTCAGCGCTACTGGCAATCATTGTGATTGATTTGGTACTAGCGGGTGACAATGCCATCGTCATTGCGATGGCTGCTAGAAACTTGCCAGCGCACTTACAGAAAAAAGCCATTGTTTGGGGTGCCGTTGGTGCGATTGCAGTGAGAAGCGCAATGACTCTCGCAGTAGTCTATCTCCTCAAGATCCCAGGATTGATGTTGATTGGTGGTCTTTTATTGGTTTGGATTGCTTACAAGTTGCTTAATCCTTCCGAAGATGGCGATGGAGAAAATGATCATGCTTCTACCAGCTTCTGGGGAGCGATGAAGACGATTGTGATTGCTGATGCTGTGATGGGATTGGATAACGTGCTAGCTGTCGCAGGCGCATCACATGGCAGTTACGTACTTGTGGTCCTTGGCTTGCTCATCAGTATCCCGGTAGTGATTTGGGGTTCTACGCAGATTTTAAAGTTAGTAGAACGCTTCCCATCCATTACCTACTTGGGAGCGGGCGTTTTGGCTTGGACTGCTGCAAAGATGATCACCTCAGAGCCTGTGGTGCAAGAGTGGCAAGTATTTAAAAACCCTGTCTTTGAATACGCCTTCCAGGCCCTCGTGATTATTGGAGTTCTTAGTGGTGGATTCATTAGAAATAGGTTGGCACTGGAGGAGAAAATTGCGCCAGCTGTAGTAGAGCCTGTGGTATCTGAAACGCTGCCTGAACAGCAGTCATCTAACTTTGGAGGTAATGTAATGAATAAAGTTCTCATTCCGGTTGATGGTTCAAACAATGCTTTATTGGCACTCAAACATGCAGTTAATGTTTACGGTAAGGATGCTCATACTGAGATTCATATCTGCAACGTACAACCGAAGTTGTATCGTCATATTGGTAAATACTTTAGTAAGTCCGATATTAGTGAGTGGCAAGCAGAGCGCGCAAAAGCGGCAGCAAAATCCGCAGCGGAGTTCTTAGAGAAAGCGGGTGTGAATTTTTCATTCACTTACGTTAGCGGGGATAAAGGTGAGTCCCTGCGCGATGAGGCGCAGCGCTTAGGTTGTAGTCGCATCGTGATTGGATCTGCTAAGAAAAACACTCTCAGCCGCCTATTTGAAAACTCCACAACAGCTAAATTGTTGGAAATTAGTGATATTCCAGTAGAAGTGGTCACCGGTAAATCTATACCAACACTAGAGCGCTGGGGCATTCCTGCTCTTGGTGCAGGAGCCGCGACAGCTTTGGTTGCTGCGGTGATTGATTAAAAGAGCATTCTGTCCTGTTTTGCGGTACTCCCGTTAGCCCTCCTCGCGAGGGCATTTTTTTCATCTAAATTCAGTAAAAAACAGAATAATAATCAAATAAATTCTGCTTTATTAAGAATATAAGCATCACTATATTGAACACATGAAGTTCTTTCAAAGGAGGTTTATTGTGGATGTCATATTGGATTCAAAAGAGTTAGCAGAGCCAGAGTTAAAAACCTTCACCGAAAATCGAGTGAAGTGCTCCCTCAAGCGTCTATTTTGGTTGGTGAGAAAAATCAAGATTAGGTACTCTGCTGTGCCCCAGTCTAAAACTTTATGCAACCAAAATTGCTTAATTGAGTTGCAAACCTTTGACCATCAAACCATTGAAGTTAGTGTGACTGCACGCGATAAACGAACTGCCTTAGAAATGGGCTTAAAAAAAGTATATAAACATGTACAAAAAATATTTCATAAGGCGCAAAAGTACGGCCGTATGTCGAGACATGTGTATGTTTAATAACAATTTATAAAAGTTGTGCTCTAATAAAACCATAAACGGGGAGTAGCCTGCCCAGCAATGGGTCTTATATATCGTCATGGCGACTGTAAAGTCCGGTATATAGGTAGACATCTAGGGCAAGACCATTTAATACACTCATGAAAATAAGAGCGATATTCCCCTTCATCCTTAAAGGCACATTTATGCGCCTCACTGCCCCAAATTGGGGAGTGGTTGCCCTTGCTTTTCTCCAAAAAGGGGAGCAGTTTCGTTTTCACTTGTATAAAGTGATACGTATGAAGTTTTTGCAATGTCTTGCGTTTTTCTGGGTTTGCTTTTCTTTGGCAGTCAATAGTGCCAGCGCTCAGAATCAAAAGTCTTACAACGTTAATGAGCTTATTTTGCTTGCGCTTGAATCTAGTCCACAGGTATTGGCTGCGCGCGATCAATCTAAGGCGGTGAGGGGGCAGCTCTCAACTGCACGTGCAATTCCAAACCCCGAGTTTGAGGTTGCTACTGGTCAACAGAGATCTGCGACAGGTCCACTAACAGTTGGTAATGTTTCGTCTTGGTCCGTTACGCAACCGTTAGATATGCCCTACAACCGTTACCCTAGGGTAAATGCAGCTGAAGCAAATTACCGTTCTGCAGAAGCAACTCGAGTGGCATTTGAGATCGAAACGATATCTAAGGTGCAGCAACGATTTTATGAGCTGATGCGTCGCGAGGCAGAGGCTAAGGCGGCAGAAGAAGATCTGAGTTTGACAAAACAGATCCGCGATCGCATGCAAGTGAGATATGACGTAGGAGAAACTGCGCGTTTTGAATTAATCCGCGCACAAACCGAATTCCTAAATGCCCAAATTGCCGCTGAGTCTAGTAAATTAAAGATTGAACAAGCTCGCAATGGTCTGCGCCAGGTGGTTGGTTATGCATTGCCTGAAAATTTTAGCGTTGTATATGAGCAGCTTAAAGTTGAGGTATTGCCTCCACTCAATAATTTGTTGGCTGAACTACAAGCGCAAAGTCCTGAATTGCAAAAAGCGAAGGCCGATGTTGAGGCAAGCGAATCAAAACTCAGTTTTGAAAAAAATGCGCGCTTGCCTAAGTTGGCTTTCAAAGCTTCGCAATACAATGACCCTAACTTTACCGATCGACTTTATGGTCTCCAAATTAGTATTCCCATTTGGGATTTTAAGATTGGTCAAGTAGCAGAAGCTGAAGCTAACGCTTCAAAGGCCAAGAATCAACTCAATGCCCAAAGTCAAAACTTGGAGCAGCAGTTATCCACTGCATACAAGCTTTATCAAATGGCGAGTTATCAGGTTAAGGTGCTCGATCAAGAGGTAGTGCAACTCGCTGCCAGCGCCCAAAGAATTGCCGAAGTCTCTTATCGTTATGGAGAGCGAGGCATGTTGGAATACCTTGATGCACAAAGAACGTTTCGAGCAGCGAGAAATGACTTAATTAGAGCCCGCTTTGATTTGGCTTCAGTCATCACTGAAATTCAACGATTGAGAGCGAGTCCAGAGTGGCTTGCCAAAATAGAAAGTGGAAAGCAATGAAATCAGAAATTGCCAGCCTATTGAGAAAAGGAAGAGTGCAGATCAAGCTGCTCTGGAGAAAAGCCAAGCGCTATACAAAAGAATGGTTTGATCAAGTCATTCAAACCCAAAATCATTGGTATCAGCTAGCACATGATTATCTTGCAAACCATGTACCTGCCTTAGTTGGGCGTTACGACCTTTCACCATATTGGTTAAAAAGGAGTCTCTTTTATTTCCCATGGGTTGTTTTGTTAGTCATTACGCTCAATTACTTTGACGTGTTTGATCGTAACCCTCCTATCAAGTCCGTCCAAGATCCAAACGTTGTGGAAGTAAATCAGGATCTACGCAAGATGATTGGTGATGGAAAGGTTCAAATTGCTCCTTTCATTGAAGAGCTCCGCACCTCTGGAAGAGTGGACTTTAACGAATTGTTTCTCTCTCGTATTGGTGCCAACGTAACTGGACGGGTTTCTGAAATTTTGGCGGTACCAGGCCAAACCGTAAAGCAAGGTGATGTGCTGGCAAAGATTACTTCTACTGAGCTCACGCAGTCACAGTTAGCATATCTCAAGGCAAAGAGTGCAAGTCAATTAGCAGATCAGGCAGCCAATCGCGCCAAAATATTATTTAAAGAAGATGTGATTGCACTGGCTGAATTGCAACGTAGAGAGGCGGAAGCTAGCAGTGCAAAAGCGGAATTTCGTGCTGCTAATGATCAGTTGCGAGTACAAGGCATGAACCAAGATAGTATCGATCGCCTCGCAAAATCTGGTGTGATTGAATCGATTAACAATGTAATTGCCACGATTCCTGGTGAGATTGTCGAGCGCAAAATTAATAAAGGTCAGGTGGTACAGCCATCAGATGCATTATTTACGGTTGCCGATCTTAGTACCTTATGGGCGATTGCCGAAGTGCCTGAAAGCAATGCAAGCCTATTGCGCAAAGGTCAAAAAGCGTCATTAATTATTCCAGCATTACGTAACCAGGAAATTGAAGGCACGGTGGCACACGTAGATTCCATTGTGAATCCACAAACACGTACCGTGGTGGTGCGTATGGAATTGGCCAACAAGGATGGGCTTATTAAGCCCGGCATGTTAGCGACGATGCTCATTGAGAGTCAACCCATTGAGAAGTTGGTTGTGCCCATGAGTGCAGTAGTGCGGGAAGATAACCATGACCATGTATTTGTGCGCTTAGATGATGATCTCTATCGCATGGTTCCTGTGAAGTTAGGTCCTGAAGGCAGAGGCTATCGTCCGGTGATTTCAGGATTAAAAGAGGGTCAAGAGATAGCTATTGATGGGGCTTATCACTTGAATACGGAGCGTAAGCGCCAGTTAAGTGGTGGTAGCTAAATGATCGAAAGAATCGTTCGTCTATCACTGCAACAGCGTTTACTCGTTGTCATTATTGCCATTGTCTTGATGGTGGCGGGATTGATTGCGACTAAGCGCTTGTCGGTAGATGCATTTCCGGACGTAACCAATGTGCAAGTGCAGGTTGCTGCTGAAGCTCCGGGTAAGTCGCCAGAGGAAGTCGAGCGTTTCGTCACCATTCCAATTGAGTTGGGCATGACAGGTCTACCTGGCTTGGTAGAAATGCGGTCCCTCAATCGCAACGGCTTGTCGATCATTACTTTAGTGTTTACTGAAAGTACGAATATTTATTTTGCCAGGCAGCTGGTCACGGAGCGCTTGATTGAAGTCGCGTCCAAAATGCCAGTAGGTATCACCCCAGTACTTGCGCCACCATCTACTGGCTTAGGTGAGGTCTATCAATACACCTTAGATCACCCTTCTGATCGTCATCGTGAATTAACGGTGGATGAACTATCTGAACGCCGTGCAGTACAAGATTGGATTGTGAGACCGATGTTGCGTTCTATACCTGGTGTTGCCGAAATCAATACTCAAGGTGGCTATGCAAGAGAGTATCAAGTGTTAGTAAATCCAGAGAGATTGCGTCACTATCAGATTGGCTTGCACGATGTGTACCAAGCGCTTGCAAGAAATAATGCAAATTCAGGTGGCGGCCAACTACCAACTTATGCTGAGCGTTATCTTATTCGCGGCCTTGGATTAATTAATAAACCAGAAGATATCGGAAAAATTATCCTAAAAGAAGTCAAGGGCACCCCGATCTATGTGAAGAATGTGGCAGAGGTCAGGATTGGTAGCGAGATTAGACAGGGTGCTGCCATCAAAAACGGCTACACCGAGAGTGTCGCTGGAATTGTGCAAATGATACGTGGTGGTAACGCCCGTGAAGTCGTCAATCGAATTAAGTTAAAGGTTGCTGAAATCAATGAGGGCAAGCTATTGCCTGATGGCCTACAAATCGTGCCTTTTTATGATCGCACTGATCTGGTCAATGCGGCGATGTTTAATGTAGCCAAGGTATTAGTTGAGGGCGTCATTCTTGTCATTATTTTGCTCTTTTTGTTCTTAGGTGACGTGCGCTCATCATTGATTGTGGTGGCAACCCTCTTATTGACCCCGTTACTTACCTTTTTGGTGATGAATCGCTACGGTATCTCTGCTAACCTCATGTCCTTAGGCGGTCTTGCGATTGCCATCGGCATTATGGTCGATGGCTCAGTCGTTGTCGTTGAAAACACCTTCGCCAAATTGGGTGAGCGCTTAAAGTCAGGCGAATCAAAAAACCGCATTATTTTGGAAGCAGCATCTGAGGTAGGTAAGCCAGTGCTGTTTGGTGTGGGCATCATTATTTTGGTGTTTATGCCTTTGCTTTCTCTAGAGGGTATGGAAGGAAAAATGTTTGCTCCTATGGCAATTACGATTGCCATAGCTTTAGCAATTTCGCTGATTCTGTCTTTTACTTTGTCCCCAGTACTTTGCTCTTACATATTAAAAGGCGGTAGCGAAGATGACACCAAGATTGTCAAAAAACTACGCGCTCCATACGAGCGCTGGCTACATTGGAGTTTAAGTAACCCAAAAGTGGTTATTAAACGTTCTCTGATTGCATTGGTATTAAGCTTGGTTGGTTTCGTCTTTTTAGGAAAATCATTTATCCCAGTGATGCAAGAGGGTTCGGTTACTCCCGTGATTGTCAGAGCGCCGAATATCTCCTTGGATGAGTCAATCAAGTTAGAGTTTGAGGCCATCAAACGCATCATGACGATTCCTGGTGTTGAAATGGCTGTATCTCGGCTTGGTCGCGGTGAATCACCTGCTGATCCAGGGCAGCCCAATGAGTCAGATCCGATCGTGACGCTAAAGCCGCTTGGCGATAGAGACTTTAGCCAAGAAGAAATTGCTCAGCAAATTCGGGAAAAACTCAAAACGCTACCTGGTATTGAATTGGCGATTTCTCAACCGATTGCAGCCAGGGTGGATGAGATGGTATCGGGAGTGCGCTCTCAGGTGGCGGTCAAGATTTTTGGCGACGATCTTGCGACATTACAAAAATTGGGATCTCAGATTGGGCAAATTCTCACCAAGATGAAGGGTAGTAACGACTTGAGGATTGAGCAGGCGTCTGGCCAAAATTATCTCAATATCAAAATTGACCGCGATGCGATCGCCCGCTATGGAATTAACGTTTCCGATGTGAATGAAGTGATTGAAACGGCAATTGGTGGCAAGCAAGCTAGCACTGTGTACGAAGGAGAGCGTCGCTTTCCCCTTACGCTGCGTTACCCCGCGCCATACAGAAATAACATTGACGCCATCGAAAATATTATTTTGCATTCACCCGAAGGGGCGCAAGTGCTGATGCGAGATCTTGCGGACATTGCTTTAGTAGAGGGCCCTGCACAAATATCCAGAGAGTCCGGAAAGCGTAGATTGGTGGTCGGTGTTAACGTAGAAGGCCGTGATCTTGGGGGCTTCGTTAAGGAGGCGCAAAGTCTCATTGCAAAAAATGTAGAACTTCCTCAAGGTTACAGCCTGCAATGGGGTGGACAATTTGAAAACATGCAAAGAGCCATGGCACGTTTGATGATTATTATTCCGCTCACTATTTTGGCTATATTCTTCTTATTGTTTATGTTGTTTAAGTCGATTCGCCTAGCGGGGTTAATTATTTTGGTTCTGCCATTTGCCTCTATCGGCGGGGTATTTGGATTATTCATTACCGGAGAGTACCTCTCAGTGCCTGCAGCAGTTGGTTTTATTAATCTCTGGGGTATTGCTGTTTTGAATGGAGTCGTTTTGATTTCATTTATTAAGCAATTAAGAGAAGATGGCTACAGCATGGAAGAGGCATTACTGCATGGTTGTGGGCATCGCTTTAGGCCCGTCATGATGACAGCGTCTGTAGCGATGTTGGCATTGGTACCAATGTTGTTTTCTGGTGGGCCGGGATCTGAAGTGACCAGGCCACTGGCTGCAGTAGTCATTGCGGGTTTAATTACTTCAACGGCATTAACGTTATTGGTACTACCAGTCTTGTATAGATGGTTTGAAGAGAAAGAGGTGGAAGCATGATGGAGGTTAAGGCGGTTATTCGCCCCAATAAATTACCAATACTGCGAGCTGCTCTCATGGATACGCCTGGATTTCCGGGAATGACGGTGGCAAAAGTGGAGGGCTGTAGCGCTCCATCCAAGACATCAAAAACCACGATTAGGGATGAGTTGACTGATTACACAGCAAAAGTGCGCATTGAGATTGTCTGTAATGCCGAAATTGCGCCTGTGCTGATGGATAAAATTGTCTCCGTATGCCAGACGGGGCAAATGGGTGATGGTGTAGTTTGGTGTACACCAGTCCCTAAAGCCTTTTTTATTGCAAAAACAACTGGTTAAATGCCGTGCTCAATTTAGGTAAGCGTTTACCTGTGAGAGATCTTGTTCAGATATCTCGCCAGAAAGCGCAGCCAATCGTAGGCGATTGATTAAATAATTAACCTTCTCCATATAAAGAGCATATTCATTGGCGATAAGATCATTCTCAGCGCCAAGAAGTTCCATAGTAGTTCTGGAGCCATTTGAATAGCCTAAGCGCGTGGATTGCAGTCGAGCTTCTCCAGTCTTTTGAGCATTGGATAAGGCTGTCAATTTTTCTTTTGCGCTATTGAGAGATTGCCACACTGATCTCATCGTTCTCTCCAAGTTCTGTTCGGCTTTGTTGTACTCCGCCTTGGTTTTTTCTACCATGAGGAGAGATTCTTCATGTTTAGCGGTGCGATACCCGCCTGTATACAGCGGAATAGAGAGTTGCAATCCAACCAAATAGTTATTAGTGATGGTGTTGCTGGCAGCGCCAAAGTTGCCCGAACCATTCAAGTTATCTTTAGAGGATTGGGCGATTGCGTCAAGCTTGGGTGAAGCAATTGCCTCATATTTTGCCGCCTCTTCTTTAGCGGCCTTTTCTTGAACAGAAAGCATTTGCAATTGAATATTTTGAGACTTTAATTTTCCGACATAAGTATCTAAACCGGGTAATTTCATTTGAGCTAAATTTAGGTTGATTTTTAGCTTATCCATATTTACGGGGCCACCAAACAAGTCTTGTAAGGCAAGTTGTTTCACAACCAGATTATTTTTCGCATCTAAAGCACGAACTTTTATAGTATCGAGACGCTCATTTGCCTCTTGCATGTCTGTCTGGCTTGCGTCACCGAGCTTAAAGCGTTTTTCAATTTGTTGACGGGTATTTTCTATGGCAAGGACTTGCTTATTCATTAGCCTGAGAGCTTCTTGTGCGCTGAGCACATCCAAATATCGTTCAGCAACTAGCAAAATTAAATTTTGATTTGCTACTTGCGCTCCGAGATCAGATGCATCTGCTGAATAATTTAGCTGCCGACTTTGTGCAAGTCGTTCACGGTTGTATACCGATTGAGTTGCACCGATAGCGTATCGATTGACAAAGCCATTATTGATTGAGGTATTAAAATTAGCACCATTGATTGTTCCCATTCCAGGGGCATAGAATTGAGCGCCTGTCGTGGAGGTGTTTAGACTCATGCTACCTGTAAGAGCGGTTAAGTTGACGCTTGGCAGCCATAAAGAAGTGCCTTGGTCACGTCTCTTTTCTCCCGCCATTTGTTCATAGCGACTCGCTATGAACTCGGGGTCTCGATTTTGCGCTTCTCGCCAAACCTCGATGAGACTGGTTGCGTTAACCGGGTTACTAGAAATTGCAAGCAATGCAATGGATGCGATAGCTAGTGGTTTTAAATTCAAGATATTCATACACTTTTTCTTCATTTATGCACCAGCTTTTAGGCCGAGCTTGCGAACGATACTTTCCATAAGGCACCATTTGGTCAGGCCGCTTTGGAGGATATTAGCGCCAACAAAAGCAGTAAATGCCAAAAACCATTCGCTAATGAACCATGGGCTAGCTGGGGCACCTAGAGCAAGTGAGATAAGAATAAATGTGCCAGCGATAATGCGAACAAGTTGCCAAGATGTCATGATGTACTCCCTAGAGAATTAATGGATAGATTTCAGAATGGCGCTAACGCGATGCGCATATGCAGAGTAGTAAAGCAAAGGAATGACTACGAGCGTTAGAGCAGTCGATACTAGTATTCCAAATATCAATGAAATAGCTAGACCGTTGAAGATTGGATCATCCAGAATGAAGAATGCTCCCAGCATTGCTGCAAGACCAGTAAGGGCAATCGGTTGAGCCCTTGTGATGGCAGCATCTACGACAGCATCTTTAAATGCAATGCCTTTTGCAATTTGCAGATTAATAAAGTCGACAAGCAGGATGGAGTTTCTGACGATAATGCCAGCTAGAGCAATCATGCCAATCATCGATGTTGCAGTAAATTGTGCTCCTAGGAGTGCATGCCCTGGCATGACCCCAATAATGGTGAGAGGAATGGGCGCCATAATGACCAATGGTGTTAAGTAGGAGCCGAAATGTGCGACTACTAATAGATATATGAGCACCAATCCAACGGCATAAGCAGCCCCCATATCTCTAAAGGTTTCGTACGTGACCTGCCATTCTCCATCCCATTTGACGGCATAAGAGCGATATGGGTCTGAAGGCGCTTTCGTAAAGTACTCCTCAACCTCTTTTCCATGAGGATCTTTGATTTGCTGAACTTCAGACCTCGCTTTAAACAAGCCATAGAGAGGACTATCAATCTTGCCTGCTGTATCGCCAATGACATAGCTTACGGGAAGTAAATCTTTGTGGTGGATGGTTTGTTCACGTTCTGCATCCACAATCGTAACGAATTGACTTAATGGAACTGCTTCCCTTTGAGAGTTTCTGATGGTCAGCTTTAAAAGGTCGCCTAATTGCTGTTGTTTACTTTCTGGAAGTCTAATTTCAATAGGCGCGGGATACTTTGACTCATCATGAAGAAATGTGGCATTGTCCCCCGATAAACCTGCTCTTAAAGTCGATACGATCGCTTGCTGAGAAACACCCATCAAGCTCGCTTTTTGTCGATCCACAATGAGAAACTGTTTTGGTGATTTAGCAATACTGCTGTCATCGATATCTACTATTCCAGGGGTTTTTTCAAGAGCGTTCCTGACCGATTTGCTGACACTTAGTCTACCCTGCGCAGTAGGGCCATAAATTTCAGCCACAATTGGTGAGAGAACGGGTGGGCCTGGAGGTACTTCCACAACCTTAACGTTGCCGCTATATTTTTTTGCAATATCCTCTAGAGAAGGTCTAACGCGGCTGGCGATAGTGTGGCTTTTATCAGAGCGTTGATGCTTATCAACCAAGTTAACTTGGATATCCCCCAATGCAGGACTTTGTCTAAAGTAATACTGACGCACCAACCCATTAAAGTTAATGGGAGCTGAAGTTCCCGCATAGATTTGGTAACTGCTCACTTCAGGTGATTTGGAAAGGGCATCCCCCATTTCTTTTAGAACCTCTGAAGTTTTCTCAATCTTGGTGTTTGGTGGCATGTCCAGAATCACTTGGAATTCTGACTTATTGTCAAAAGGAAGCATTTTTAAGACCACTAAACCTGTCATTGGTAATGCTAGCGATACTAGAATCGCACCAATGACGCCGATCGCCAGAAGCTTTCTATTTTTTTTGCCAGATTGCTCGCTAAGCAGGGGGTTGAATATTTTTTTGAAGGTTGGACTAATCCACTGAGCAAGATCAAAGTGTGCATTTTGGGTTTGAGAATGCTTTGCTAGCCACTTCCCGGCCATCCAAGGGGTAATCATGAAAGCGATTGCCAGTGAAAGCAGCATGCCCATGCTCGAATTGATCGGAATTGGGCTCATGTAGGGCCCCATGAGGCCGCTAATGAAAGCCATAGGCAGAAGAGCGGCAATCACTGTAAGGGTAGCCAGAATAG
>NZ_JAHBAK020000051.1 GCF_018500155.2 Polynucleobacter sp. | reverse complement strand
TTTGATCGACGCTGCGTTCTTGATCGGCGTTGGTGTTGCAATGTTGTTTGCTTTCGCAAACCCACTGCTCGCAGTTATTAAGTAATTGTTTTGGCGTGGATGACCATCGGGTCATCCGACTGTTCTCAACAATACTGAAAGGAATATCGTGAATCTGAACGCGACCCTATTCGCGCAAATGATCGTCTTCTTCGTCTTATGGTGGGTAGTTGCACGCTTTGTGTGGCCACCTCTAGTGAAGGCGTTAGATGAGCGTTCAAGCAAAATTGCTGACGGCTTAGCAGCTGCTGAGCGTGGCAAAGAAGCGCTTGCATTGGCTAGCAATGAAGCAGAGCAAGAATTAAATAAGGCCCGCCAAGAAGGTGTTCAACGCGTAGCTGAAGCAGAAAAACGTGCACAAATGTCAGCCGAAGAAATTCGTGCTAACGCACAAGCTGAAGCGGCTCGAATCATTTCTCAGGCGAAGCAAGATGCTGATCAACAAATTACGCGTGCACGTGAAGTATTGCGCGCCGAAGTTGCCCTTCTTGCTGTTAAAGGTGCTGAGCAAATTTTGCGTCGTGAAGTTGATGCAAAAGCGCATGGCCAATTACTTGACCAACTAAAGGCAGAACTTTGATATGGCTGATTTAGCCACAATTGCACGTCCTTACGCTGAAGCGCTTTTTCAAAGCGCCAAGCCAGCTGAACTTGCTGGTTGTTTAGAGCAGTTGAATGAATTGGCGCAGCTTGCTGCTATGCCAGAAATTGCTGCCTTATCTAATAACCCAAAAGTTTCCGCTGATGATTTAAGCAAGCTACTTACTGGCATGGTGAAAACCAAGCTAGATCCTAAGGTGGCTAGCTTTTTAAATCTTGTGAATCAAAACCACCGCTTGGCAGCCGTTCCAGAAATTGCGCATCAATTTGAAGCAATGAAGAACAAGAGCGAAGGTGCAGCAGAAGTAATGATTACTAGCGCATTCCCTTTAGAGGGTTCTGCGTTAACTGATTTGTTGTCAAGTTTGAAGAAGCGCTTTGGGGGTAAGGAATTGCGCCCAACTATCCAAGTTGATCCAGCATTGATTGGCGGTGTTCGCATTCAAGTTGGTGATGAAGTCATGGATAGTTCTGTCAAGGCACAGTTAGCTCAAATGCAAGCAAGTCTTGGCGCATAAGTTATCCCTATTAAGAACATACGAAATAAGACCCAGGAGTAAGTAATGCAACTCAATCCTTCCGAGATCAGCGAACTGATCAAAAGCCGAATTAGCGAATTGGGTGTTGACTCCCAAGTTCGCAACGAAGGCACTGTAATTTCAGTGACTGACGGTATTTGCCGTGTACACGGTTTGTCTGGTGTGATGCAGGGCGAAATGTTGGAATTCCCAAACAACACGATCGGCTTGGCACTAAACCTTGAGCGCGATTCTGTCGGTGCCGTTGTCTTGGGTGAGTACACCCATGTTAAAGAAGGCGACCCAGTTAAATGTACAGGCCGCATTTTGGAAGTTCCAGTCGGTCCGGAGTTGCTCGGGCGCGTAGTGAACGCGTTGGGCCAACCCATTGATGGCAAAGGCCCAATCAATACCAAATTAACTGACTTCATTGAAAAAGTTGCTCCTGGTGTTATTGCACGTCAATCTGTTAGCCAGCCAGTTCAAACTGGTTTGAAGGCGATTGATGCGATGGTTCCTATTGGACGCGGTCAGCGTGAGTTAATCATTGGCGACCGTCAAACCGGTAAGACAGCGGTTGCGGTTGATGCGATCATCAACCAAAAAGGTAAAGGTGTTTATTGCGTTTACGTTGCGATTGGGCAAAAGGCTTCTACGATTGCTAACGTTGTGCGCAAACTTACTGAAAACGGTGCGATGGACTACACCATTGTTGTTGCTGCGAGCGCGTCTGAGTCTGCAGCGATGCAGTACCTTTCTGCATACGCCGGCTGCACCATGGGCGAATACTTCCGCGATCGCGGTGAAGATGCTTTGATTGTTTATGATGACTTGACCAAGCAAGCAGTTGCTTATCGTCAAATTTCCTTGTTGCTCCGCCGCCCACCAGGCCGTGAAGCATATCCAGGGGACGTGTTCTATCTCCACTCACGCTTGCTTGAGCGCGCTGCTCGTGTGAACGCTGACTATGTTGAGAAGTTTACGAATGGTGCAGTAAAAGGTAAGACTGGTTCATTGACCGCTTTGCCAATTATTGAAACTCAAGCGGGTGACGTTTCTGCTTTCGTTCCAACCAACGTTATTTCGATTACTGACGGACAGATCTTCTTGGAAACTGACTTGTTCAACGCTGGTATTCGTCCTGCGATTAACGCAGGTATTTCAGTATCTCGCGTTGGTGGTGCAGCACAAACTAAAGTTATTAAGAAATTGTCTGGCGGTATTCGTACCGACTTAGCGCAGTATCGTGAATTGGCAGCGTTTGCTCAGTTCGCATCTGATCTTGATGAGGCAACCCGTAAGCAGCTCGAGCGTGGTCGTCGTGTTACTGAATTGTGTAAACAGGCGCAATACAAGCCACTCCAAGTTTGGGAAATGGCTGCATCACTTTATGCAGTTAACAACGGCTTCTTTGATGATCTAGAAGTGAAGAATGTATTGGCATTCGAAAAAGGATTGCAAGATCACTTGAAATCAAAATACGCTGACTTAGTTGGACGTATTGAAGAAACCAAAGATTTGAGCAAAGAAGACGAAGCCGCTTTGCGTGCTGCGATTGAGGACTACAAGCGTTCAGCAGCCTTCTAAGGACGCATAGAGATCATGGCCGGCACAAAAGAGATACGATCAAAGATCAAGAGCGTGCAAAACACGCGCAAGATCACGAAGGCAATGGAAATGGTCGCCGCATCCAAGATGCGTCGCGCCCAGGAGCGCATGCGTAATGCGCGCCCCTATGCTGAAAAAATTCGTGAAATTGTTGCCAATCTTTCTAAAGCAAATCCTGAGTATCGTCCTGCTTATATGGCGACTCGTGAAATCAAGAAGGTTGGCACGATCTTGGTTACAACAGACAAAGGTTTATGCGGCGGTTTAAATACCAACGTATTGCGTTTGATTGCTAACCAAGTGCGTGATTTGCAAGCAAAAAATGTAGATATTGAGTACACCGCAATTGGTTCAAAAGGCCTGCAATTTTTGAATCGTTCAAAAGCAAAACTCATTTCTCAAACCGTCCAAATTGGCGATACGCCACATTTAGATGTCTTGATTGGTGCAATTACTGCCCAATTAGAAGCGTTTGAGCGTGGTGAGATTGATGCTGTGTATTTGGCATACACCCGCTTCGTTAATGCGATGAAGCAAGAACCCGTTTTGGAGAAGCTTTTGCCCCTAGAGCCAGCTGCGCTGACTCCTGAGGACAAATCGGGCCCATCATGGGATTACATTTACGAGCCTGACGCAGAGTCCATTTTGAATGGATTGTTAAAGCGTTACGTTGAAGCAATGATTTATCAAGCTGTTGCTGAAAATATGGCTTCTGAGCAGTCTGCTCGTATGGTCTCAATGAAGGCTGCGTCAGACAATGCGAAGAATGTGATTGGCGAATTGCAATTGGATTACAACAAAACACGACAAGCTGCTATTACCAAAGAGTTGTCTGAAATTGTTGGTGGAGCGGCTGCGGTTTAAGCGGTCAGCATTTAGGAATACGAAAGAATTTACGGAATTAAAAGCGGAGAAAGCGATGAGTAACGGAAATATCGTGCAATGTATCGGTCCAGTGGTGGACATTCAGTTCCCACGCGACAAAATGCCAAACATTTATGATGCGTTGACATTAGTTGAAAGCGGCGAAAAATCATTTGCTGAAAAAGGGTTGACCTTTGAAGTTCAGCAACAAATCGGTGATGGCGTAGTTCGCGCGATTGCCATGGGCGCGAGCGATGGTTTGCGTCGCGGCATGGAAGTGAAATCTACCGGCCAGCCTATTTCTGTTCCTGTCGGTCCAGCAACTTTGGGCCGCATCATGGACGTATTGGGTCGCCCGATTGATGATGCAGGCCCAATCGCTACAGAAGAGCGTCGCGCAATCCATCAACCAGCTCCTAAGTTTGATGAGCTTTCACCCTCAGTTGACTTGCTAGAAACCGGCATCAAGGTTATTGACCTCGTTTGCCCATTTGCTAAGGGTGGTAAGGTTGGCTTGTTCGGTGGCGCGGGTGTGGGTAAGACCGTGAACATGATGGAATTGATTAACAACATCGCTAAGCAACACTCTGGTTTGTCAGTGTTTGCTGGTGTTGGTGAGCGTACTCGTGAAGGTAATGACTTCTACCACGAAATGAAAGAGTCAAACGTTATCGATAAAGTAGCGATGGTGTTTGGTCAGATGAATGAGCCTCCCGGTAACCGTTTGCGCGTTGCGTTAACAGGTTTGACCATGGCGGAAGCATTCCGTGACGAAGGCCGCGACATTTTGTTCTTCGTTGACAACATCTATCGTTATACATTGGCAGGTACTGAAGTTTCTGCGTTGCTTGGTCGTATGCCTTCCGCTGTGGGTTACCAACCTACATTGGCTGAAGAGATGGGTAAATTGCAAGAGCGTATTACTTCTACGAAGACTGGTTCTGTTACTTCTATTCAGGCCGTTTATGTTCCTGCGGATGACTTGACTGACCCATCTCCAGCAACAACCTTCTTGCACTTGGATTCCACCGTTGTGTTATCTCGTGATATTGCTGCCTTGGGTATCTACCCTGCAGTGGATCCTTTGGATTCCACCAGCCGTCAGCTCGATCCACAAGTGGTTGGCCAAGAGCACTATGAAGTGGCTCGCGCCGTGCAGATGACTTTGCAGCGCTACAAAGAATTGCGCGACATTATTGCAATTTTGGGTATGGACGAGTTATCTCCAGAAGATAAATTGGCTGTAGCCCGCGCACGTAAGATTCAGCGTTTCTTGTCCCAGCCTTTCCACGTTGCTGAGGTGTTCACTGGTTCACCAGGTAAATACGTTCCATTGAAAGAAACCATCCGTGGCTTCAAGATGATCGTAAGTGGTGAGTTGGATCACTTGCCTGAGCAAGCGTTCTACATGGTGGGTTCAATTGATGAAGCCATCGAGAAAGCGAAGAAGCTTTAATCGATTTCATCTAGGGAAATTATGTCAAGCATACATGTCGACGTAGTGAGTGCTGAGCAGTCCATTTTTAGTGGAGAGGCTAAGTTTGTGGCCCTTCCTGGTGAAAGTGGTGAGCTCGGCATCTTGCGTGGCCACACACCGCTAATTACTCGAATTCGTCCTGGCTCTGTCCGCATTGAAAAAGCGGATGGAGACGAAGAATTTGTGTTTGTTGCTGGTGGCTACTTAGAGGTTCAGCCTGATCGTGTCACAGTATTAGCAGATACCGCTATTCGTGGTCACGACCTTGATGAAGCTAAAGCATTAGAAGCAAAGAAACGCGCTGAAGAGGCGATGCAAAACCGTGGCACTGACTTTGATTTGGCATTGGCCCAGTCTGAGTTTGCGATGGCTGCTGCCCAACTTGCAGCAATCGCACGTTTCCGTCGTAAAAAGTAAAAACCGGTCAGCTCCTTGTTGTTAAACGACCGGTTTTTAAAAGCCTGCCTGGGTGAAGCGGTAGATCAAACACCGCTTTGGCTCATGCGTCAAGCTGGCCGATATCTTCCTGAATACAATGCCACCCGTGCAAAGGCCGGAAGTTTCTTAGGCCTTGCAAAAAATCCCGCATATGCCACTGAAGTAACCCTTCAGCCCTTAGACCGCTATCCCTTAGATGCGGCTATTTTATTTTCAGATATTTTGACCATTCCTGATGCGATGGGGTTGGGCCTCAAATTTACTGCAGGGGAGGGCCCCAGCTTTGATCATCCCTTGCGCACCGAAGAGGATGTCAAGAAATTGCGTGCTGCGGATATGAACGAGCTCAAATATGTGTTTGATGCTGTATCCGAAATTCGTAAAGCTTTAGTTCAAGATGGCAAGCAACGCGTGCCTTTGATTGGCTTCTCTGGTAGCCCATGGACTTTAGCGTGCTACATGATTGATGGGTCTAGCGCGGACGATTTTCGCCATGCTAAAACGATGATGTTTAGTCGTCCCGATTTGCTTGAACATATCTTGAATATCAATGCACAATCTGTTGCGACGTATTTAACTGAGCAATTGAAAGCAGGTGCGCAAGCGCTGATGATTTTTGATACTTGGGGCGGAATGTTGCCAGACGGTTGGTATCAAAAGATGTCATTATCTTCAATGCAAAAAGTAATTAGCCTTTTGCCAAGAGAGTATGAAGGTAAAAAAATTCCCGTCATTATGTTTACTAAAGGCGGAGCGATTTGGTTAAATGATATGGCGCAAGTTGGCGCAGATGTTATTGCACTAGATTGGACAATGTCTCTTGGCCGCGCGCGCAAACAGTTGCTCGCTTTAAACAAGCCGCTTGCTTTGCAAGGTAATTTAGATCCTCTCATTTTGTTTTCTCAACCAAAGGAGATTGCAAAACAAGTGGACAACGTACTAGAAGATTTGGCACGTGCCCCAGCCTTGCGGCCAGGTTTGCATCCTTTAGATGGGCACGTGTTTAATTTGGGACATGGAATATCTCAATTTACCCCTCCAGAAAGCGTCACCGCTTTGGCGCAAGAAGTAATTTCTCGATCTAGGGCTCTTAGATCAACGCCTTAAAACCGAGTGCTTGCTAACTTTCATAGAGAAATAACTGCAAAAGTTATGCACAGTTTTGGTTAGAAGCGAGAATTCAGTAAGATTCCGTTAAAAGATAAACTTTAACTTTCGGAAGAGTCTATAACTTATTGATTTATATGAATAAATTGTAGGATTTTTTGAAAAGGGCGCTGCAAAAGATTGCTGGTAAATTAGCTTATAAATCAGGGCTCTTGGACGATATCCACAGACTTATCCACAAGTAAAACAGAAAAAACGAAGCAGATGACGTCGTCACCCATAGTGGTTCAAGTAGTAGTTGATAAACCCCTTGCCCAGGGGTTTGACTATTTATGGGATGTAAAGGATCTCGGACTGGAGCCACAGGTGGGACAGTTAGTTGAAGTCCCATTTGGAAGATCAACGATAGTGGGTTTAGTAATAAAAGTGAGCACTCACTCTGACTATAGTGTCGATAAATTGAAAAATGTTGCTCAAGTTTGTCCACTATCACCATTGGATGCAGCAACGCTAAGGCTCATGAATTTTGCAAGTCAATACTACATTCATGGGCTTGGTGAGACCATTATTCCGTCGATTCCAAAGATGTGGAGAAAGGCGGCTGATTGGACTAAAAATTTTTCAAAAATACATCAATCGGCTTCCAAAAAAACAAACAAAAAAGTTGCAGCGCCACTAGAAGCCGATGGCTATATCAGCGAAACACAATTAAACAAAGTGCAAACAGCAGCCTTGGGTGAGCTACGCAAAAAAGAGGCACAAGAATTTACATGCTTTTTGTTGCAAGGACAAACTGGTAGTGGCAAAACAGCGGTGTATTTAAATTGGTTGCAAACTGTATTAGAAGAACCAAATTCACAAGCGCTCATCTTGGTGCCCGAAATTAATTTAACGCCGCAGTTAGAGCGGAGGGTGCGAGCATATTTTCCGCATAAGAAAATGGTTGTGCTCCATAGTGGAGTGAGCGAGAACAAGCGCGGCCTAGCATGGTATGAAGCTGCCACTGGTAAGGCACAAATTATTTTGGGAACGCGTTTAGCAGCTTTAACGCCGTTACCAAATTTGAGGGCAATAGTAGTCGACGAGGAACACGACTCTTCATATAAGCAGCAAGATGGTATTCGGTATTCCGCTAGAGATCTGGCAGTTTGGCGTGCGCATGATCTTAAAATTCCAATTGCTCTTGTGTCGGCAACTCCCTCGCTCGAAACTTGGTTGGCTGGAAAATCAGGGCGCTATCAACATCTCCGGTTAGATCAGCGCGCACAAGGCGCGGGACTGCCTAAAGTCAACTTGATCAATACGAAAGATGCACGGAATCAATTTAGCCCTGGTGATGAAGATAGGCCGATTGAAAAAATCTCATTAAGCAAGCCGTTGGTCAATGCCGTTAGAGAAAGTTTGGCCAATAAGAAACAAAGTTTGATTTTGATAAATCGACGAGGCTTTGCCCCGGTGATCAGTTGTAATGCCTGTTCATGGCTTTCTAAATGTCATCAATGTAGTTCATATTTAGTGATGCATAAAGCAGGCGCATTAGGGCGCAAAGCATCCTTAAGTTGTCATCATTGTGGCTTAATGCGGCCAGTGCCATCATCTTGCCCTGATTGTGGCAATGTTGATTTAAAGCCTTTAGGTCAGGGAACGCAAAAGCTTGAGGATGCAATTGCATCCTTATGGTCTTCGGCCAGGGTCTTGCGTATTGACACCGATTCTAGCCGCACGAGTAAGGGTGCTGAAGCGCTCTTTCAAGAGATTCACAACGGGAGCGCAGACATTGTTGTTGGTACTCAAATGATTGCTAAGGGCCATGATTACCAGAATATCGGTCTGGTTGCGGTCTTAGATGCTGACAGTCGATTGTTTTCACAAGATTTTCGGGCTGCGGAAAGATTGTTTGCACAACTAGTGCAAGTTGCCGGAAGGGCTGGACGCGCTAGCAGGGATGGTGAAGATGGCGGAAATATTTATATCGAAACCCAGTTTCCTGATGCTGCAGTTTTTCAATATTTGTTAAAGCATGATGTTGATGGTTTTTTATCCTATATTGCTGGCGAGAGAGAGGAGGCGAAATTGCCCCCTTTTACTTATCAGGGTTTGGTGCATGCAGAGGCCAAGAGCCTTGAAAAGGCACTACATTTTTTGGGCTCTCTAAAAGGAAGGCTTAAAGGCGCGGGCCTTATAACAAAAGACTTGCAGGTCTATGACCCGGTACCCAGAAGTATGATGAAGATCGCTGGATCTGAGCGCGCTCAGTTAGTGGTGGAGTCTAGCGATCGCAGAACACTGCAAGATGCACTTGAGTGGATAGATCGTGATTTGAGAGAAATCTCTCAGGGAAGAATAAGCAAGGGCAGCAAAGTTCGATGGTTGATTGAGCGCGACCCCATTTCAATTTAGGCATTAGGCGCCGGGCCCAGAGTTATAGGCTTCTTGGCTTAATAGTTGGCTTAATTCAGAATGAAGAGCCTCGTTAGAGAGGGGTTTGATTTTAAACAGCCAGGTTGAATACGGTTTTTCATTGACCGATTCAGGCGCAGCATCGACATCTGCGTTTAGCTCAATAATTTCCCCGCTGATAGGCGCATGAATATCGCTAGCTGCCTTTACTGATTCGATGACTGCAATTGCTTCGCCTTGCTTAACTTGCTGGCCAAGCTTAGGCGCTTGGAAGAACATCACGTCACCCAAGGCTTCTTGCGCATGATTGCTGATGCCAACCCATACTAAGCCATCAGACTCAATGTCGGCCCACTCATGAGTTTCTGCAAATTTAAATGTATCCGGTTGGTTCATGGTTTTATCCTTTGAGAACATTTTATGCCCAGTTCTACAAACTAGGGGCTCGTACAATATTCATTTATCTGTATTGCTTATTCATTTTTATATATGCCAATTAAATTAGGAATTGTTCCGGTTACCCCCTTTGAACAAAATTGCTCCATTTTGGTTTGCCAGGAAACTGGGGATGCGGCTGTGGTTGATCCAGGGGGCGATATTGAAAAGATTCTGGACGGCGTTAAGCAGATGGGCGGCAACGTGAAAAAGATTTTGCTTACTCACGGACACTTAGATCATTGCGCAGCTGCAAAAGATTTGGCAGATCAACTGGGGGTGCCTATTGAGGGGCCTCAAGAAGATGAGCGTTTCTGGATTGATCAATTACCAGAACAAACAGTGCGTTTTGGTTTTGGCCATGCAAAAGTTTTTGAGCCCAATCGATGGCTAAATGATGGTGATCATGTTCGGGTGGGCAATGTTGATCTTGAAGTTTTTCATTGTCCCGGCCATACACCTGGTCACGTAGTTTTCTATGACAAGGAAGATCGCCTGGCCATTGTTGGCGATGTATTGTTTGCTGGATCAATAGGCAGAACAGATTTCCCACGCGGAAATCATGCAGATTTAATCAATGCGATTAAAACAAAGCTGTGGCCTTTAGGCGATGATGTGCAATTTGTTCCTGGTCATGGACCAATGTCCACTTTTGGTAGCGAGCGCAAGTCAAACCCATATGTAGGGGATGGCGCTTAAAACTTACAAGAAGTTTAGGTTTTTGCTGAACCGGTACGGTGTGTGCGATTGTATAAACAGCTAGCGCAAATCCAACGCTGTTTGCGATTGCTTGTTGGAATCCAAGTGCCGCCCTCAAGTCGCTTTTCACGGCTACAAGAAGAGCAAAATTTTAGGCTTTGTGAGTTATCTTGGGTAGCTGCTGGAGTTGAGGTAGTCATGGGCAATCCGGGTAAGGCAAATCTTTATACAGAAGATCTATTTTACCCGTTTTGTCATGCTGGGATTGGGGTTAAGACAACCCTGACCGAATCAGCTGTTTTATTGCCATCAAAATCGAGCCATGCCTTGTTTTCAAAGTCATAAAGCTTACATTTACGGGCAGTATCGAAATACCAAGACCATGAGAACTTTTGAATAAAGATACGGTCTGGCAGGATGGTTTCAAGGGTTTTTTGAGCCTCTGGGAGGCGATATAGCGGAACGCTCATGTCAACGTGATGGGCAGTGTGCTCCATGATGTGGTGCATCAACGAGCCCCATATCCAACCAAAAGTCAGGTGAACCGTGGTCGATACAAAAGGCTGGGCGCGCAACCATTCTGATTTTTTGTCATACCAAGAAACCGATGGATGAGTGTGATGGACATAAACCACAAAGCCGATCATGCCGTTCCAGAACAAAAATGGGACTGCAAAACCAGTAATTAATCCAATCCAAATGGATTGGCCTGTAGCAATAGCGCCAGCGATCAGACATCCAATCCAAATGATTGCGAATGCTGTAACCAACAAATTATCTTTAAGAAAAATTGGGCGGTCGCCAGGTTTATTTTGGGCATTTGGGAAGTACTCACGTCTCCACCAAATTTCAATGAGATAGTAAAAAACAGGACCCCAACCACTACGGTATAGGCGCTCTAAAGCCTTGCGGAATGGGGGTAAGGCGTCATATTCTGCTTTTGATAATGGGGCCCAGACAAAATCAAATCCTTTTAAATTTGTTTGTCCGTGATGCACAACATTGTGTCCTACATCCCAAAGACTGTAAGGGGTAAGTGAGGGTAAAAATGCAATGCGACCCAAGACTTTGTTAAGTTCACGATTGGGGGTAAAGCTCTGATGACAAGCATCATGACCCAGAATAAAAATGCGGCCAGTAACAAATCCCGCTACTAAACCAAAGATTACCTTGAGAAAAATATTTTCGACAAATACAGTTCCGGCGATGCATCCTAGCCATAAAAAAGCATCAATTAAAAGCAATAAAATGGCTCGACCAGTTTCGCCTTTTGCCATGGGAATTAACCAGCTGCGAATAATTTTTCGATGCGGTAATGGTGCCTCAGGGGGTAAGGGATTGGTCAGAGATGGCTCTGAAAGGGCTGAATTTAGATTAGTAGACACGATAAGAATCAATAAGTTAGAGCCTAATGATAGCGGTTTTTGCGATTTTTCGCATGATATAGGTCAAAAACCCCTTGTATTTTGTGGCGCGCCCGGCAGGAATCGAACCTGCGACCCTTGGCTTCGGAGGCCAATACTCTATCCACTGAGCTACGGGCGCTGGGAAATCTAAAAACTGCCCTATTGTAAGTGCCTATAACCCTACTCTCTAGTTATAATCACCGCAATCTAACCCTTTAAACCCGTCAAACGATAAATTCTTATGAGCAACGAGCACGGAAGCCTGATTAAGTCCCCAAAACAACTCATCATCATGGTGTTTGCAAGTTTTTTTGTGCCCCTAATAATTATTTTGTTGCTGATGGTGTTTGTGAACAATGGCAAGCGTGGCGATTCCTCCACAACAACTGAACAGTTAATTAAGCCGGTTGCGCAATTAAATTTCAAGGACGCAAGCGGACCAAAAGAGCTCCAAACTGGCGAACAGGTATACAAAACCGTTTGCTCTTCTTGTCATGCAAGTGGCGCTGCTGGCGCGCCTAAATTTGGCGACACTGCTGCTTGGGCAGCACGCTTAGGTAAAGGATACGATGGATTGCTCACCTCAGTTCTAAAGGGTAAAGGTGCAATGCCTGCGCGTGGTGGAGCTAGTCCAACCGATGTTAGCGATTATGAATTGGGCCGCGCAGTTGTGTATCTGGCTAATTCAGCTGGTGGCAAGCTGCCTGAGCCAAAAGCCCCTGCTGCCCCAGCAGCGAAATAATTTTTTTCACCGATTAAAAAAGCTGGCTGCGTGCCAGCTTTTTTATTTTTCTTCTCCAATTGCTTTGGCATCCAAAGCAATTTGGTAGGCATCTTTTTTTGCAATACCTAATATTTGGGAAAGAACCGTTGCGATTTCTTTGCTACTCAAAAATGGGCTCAAGACATTAGCCCAACGCATTAGTGCGTCATGGTCTACAGGCTCATTGGCCGCTGCTGGACGGCCTTCAATCAAGATAATGAACTCGCCTTTAAGTGTTTGATGGGCTTCTATCCAAGCCGAAATCTCATTGGCTTTGATAGAAATAAGTTGCTCAAATTTTTTTGTTAACTCACGACAGATGAAGATTTGGCGATCACCCTCCAAAGAGTTAGCGAGTAAAAGTAGGGTTTCGCGAATATGGTGTGGCGACTCAAAGAAGATGCTGGTTTTTTTGCTTTCACAAATGTCTCGCAGAATAAGCTCACGCTCTTTAGTTTTGTGAGGCCAAAATCCTAAAAATTGAAATTGCCCTTCTGAGTTCAACATCACAGAGCCAGAAACTGAGATCGCGCTAGACACTGCGCTAGGGCCAGGAATAGGGATGACTCTAAGAGCTGCTTTTTGTGCGGCATCTACAAGGCGCGCCCCTGGGTCAGAAACTCCTGGCGTTCCTGCATCAGAGATGTAAGCCCATCTTTCTCCTTTTGCTAAATGCTCAAGCACGGTTTGTGAGGCGCTATGTTCATTGTGTGCATGTAAGGCTAAGCATTTTTTATGAATGCCGAATTGCTGCAGTAATGCTGCGCTATGTCTAGTATCTTCACAGGCAATTCCATCTACCGAACTGAGGACATGAAGGGCCCGTAAGGTGATATCTCCCAAATTGCCAATTGGCGTCGCCACCATATATAAAGCGCCCGCAGGCAAATCCTGTTGCTTCAAAAAATCCAATGAACCTAGTTCCATGGGGATATTGTCTGCTGAAGGTGAGTGAATAAGCAAGGATATATATTGCTTTTAGGTTAAGCTGATGACATTGAAATCAAGGGCTTTGAAGCATAATACTGCTATGGATAAAGAGACTATAGAACGCTTACGTAAACGTGCGTCCCAGCATTTTTTAGACAGTATTGCTGTAAAACATGAAGCAGAAAAAACGCTTCCTGAATCTGTGGCACGCGGAATTTTAGCGATGGTTGATTGCTTAAAATCAGGCGGCAAGATAATGGCGTGCGGTAATGGTGGCTCTGCTGCTGATGCGCAACATTTTGCAGCAGAACTGATTGGACGTTTTGAAAGAGAGCGACAAGAGCTGGCAGCAATTGCACTTACCACCGACAGCTCTATCTTGACCGCAGTTGGAAATGACTACAGCTATGACGATGTGTTTAGCAAACAGGTTCGCGGCTTAGGTAAGAAGGGTGACATTCTGATAGGCATCTCCACTTCAGGTAATTCAAAGAATGTTGTGAAGGCCATTGAAGTTGCAAAAAAACTTGGGATGAAAGTCATTGCGCTAACCGGTAATGGTGGCGGGAAGATTGCAAATTTATTAGACAAAGAGGATATTCACCTATGTGCGCCCTCAACACGAACAGCGCGCATACAGGAAACTCATTTGGTATTGCTGCATGCATTATGTGATGGGGTAGATCACATTTTGCTCGATTAACTTTTTACAAACCGTAAAGACACTTAAATGCAAATTCAATTTTTTGGTAAATCTTTTGTAACATTGTTGGTCGCGGCGCAGCTATCTGCATGTGGGGCAATTGCAGTGGGTGGCGTTGCTGCGGGCGCCAGTGTGATGGCAGATAGGCGTACGCCAGGAGTGCAAGCCATCGATCGTGGTATTGAGCTAGAAGCTAATGCTGTACTTGCTAAAAAATTTGGTGATAACGCGCATATTAATGTGACCTCGTTTAATCAAAAAGTTTTATTGACTGGCGAAGCTAAAGACGCTGACATTAAAAGCGCTGCCGGTGATTATGTAAAGAGCATGAAGAATGCGCGATCTGTTTTTAATGAAATTATTATTGGGCCAAACAGCTCTTATACTGCGCGCGCCAACGATGCATATCTCGAATCCAAAATAAAAACCCAAATGATTTTTACTGAAAAATTACCGTCTAATTCAATGTCGGTAGTAGTAACAGGAACAAGCGTTTATTTAATGGGAATCCTTACGCAAAACGAAGCGGATATGGCAAAGAAAATTGCTAGCAATACAAATGGCGTTAAAGATGTTTACGTTTACTTTGACATCATTTCAACTGAAGAAAAAAATCGCCTAGAGAAGCAAGGAAAGGCTGATGAAGCGCAGCCTAATACGCCCCCAAAGTTTCAATAATTTCTGAGTAATGTTTTGATGTTTGGCAATAAGGTAATAGCAAAAATTGCTTTGTTTTTTATTACTAGTATTTTTTTGAATACTGCGTCACTTGCAAATGATGATCAAAAAGCATTTGCCCTTGCCAAACAAAATGCTTGCATGGGTTGCCATGCTGTTGATAAAAAAATAGTTGGCCCTAGCTTTCAGTCGGTTGCGCAGAAATACAAAAATGATTCACAGGCGCCAACATTTTTAAAAAATAAAATTGCAAAGGGCGGTGCGGGTTCATGGGGTGTGGTGCCCATGCCAGCAAATACAAAATTAAATGATGGAGATTTATCTCTACTAACTGCTTGGATACTTCGCGGAGCTCCGCAATAAAACTAGTAAGTTGTTGCGCTGTATATCAACGCGCGTGGCGTGGTTTTCCTAAAAACCACCACCATGCTTGATTAGCAAGTTTTAAATTTTCTTTCAGCGCGTAATCAAAGTCTGCCCACTGTTCGTTGGCGACTTCATCCACAATCGTGCCAGGGTTTGCTGGAGGCAAAGAGAGGTAAGCATCTGCATCGCCATAGGCATATTCAACAGTCATTCCGGCCTTTTGAGCTAGATGCATCATGCCTTTGTTGTTAGCAAGACAATGCACGTACAGTGTTTGAATATTGCTATTGCGCGCATGAACTGTGCAACGCTCTAAAAGTGCAGTTCCAATGCCCTGAGCCCTGCCTTCTGGCAATACAGACACCCCAAATTCAGCGGAGTGCGCTTCATTTGTAATCTGGGGCAAATAGGCTAAATGCGCCATCCCGACAAGCTTTAGGTCTGCATTAAAAACGCCAAAAATCGCATCTTTATTGAAATCCAGGCCGTCAACATAGTGATGAATGACTTCGTCAGGGGTTTGCGTGCCAAATCTAAGGCGCCGATCTTCCTCGCCTAGCGACAAAAGATGGCTCAGAATTTCTGACCTGTGACCTGAATGCAGTTCGCGAACAGGAACGGCCACCCCCGCCAGATATGGCTTGGTTAGTGAGTGATTGTTCGCTAATTTATTGTGCATAGCAATATATTAACAGTTTTCAAGGAAATTTACAGGGTTTTCCCTAGTATGTTGCTTATAGGCACATTTCACATGGGAGCGCAGGAAAGGGAAGGGGCCTCTTTGGCCAAAAATCAAAAAAAGAGCAAAAATTTTAAAAAAATGTTGAAATTTTTTTAAAACATAACCTATTGATTTTGTTGGTTTTATTTTGCTTGAAGGATAAATCTGCGCTTTTTTTAAGAAAAATAGTGCAAAAGGTGTTGACAACCCTATTCGGGTATGTCATAGTCTCGCTTCTTCGCTGAATGTTTTTAAAAAACGATTCAGCCCTCTTTAAAAATTAGTCAACCGATAATTGTGGGTACTAAGTGAAAGCATCCAGTCCTTCGGGACAGATGTAAATAAATAGTACTCATAGACAGTAAAGATTTGGTTTTTTACCAAGTCGATTTCTTGAATGAGTGCGACGATCCGCAAGGATCACAGGAATTGAACTGAAGAGTTTGATCCTGGCTCAGATTGAACGCTGGCGGCATGCCTTACACATGCAAGTCGAACGGCAGCACGGGTGCTTGCACCTGGTGGCGAGTGGCGAACGGGTGAGTAATA
>NZ_JAHBAK020000077.1 GCF_018500155.2 Polynucleobacter sp. | reverse complement strand
AGATGTGTATAAGAGACAGGTACGAAGCTTTGCAGGCTCCTGCCTAACCACTCGGCCAACGCGCCAAACTCTAGAACCAAAATGGGAAGCTTTTTAGGGCTTCCCATCGAATTTGGAGCGGGAAACGAGGCTCGAACTCGCGACCTCAACCTTGGCAAGGTTGCGCTCTACCAACTGAGCTATTCCCGCGTAACAGGGCGATAGTTTAGCAAACAATCGCCAAGAAAGCATTATTCCTTTGCAAAATGAAATGATTTTGATGCAATTTAGCCCGCCAAGCCTTTCTGGCTGGGGAATGTGGAAGTTAGTCGATTTTGCCGACCAACTGTGGCAATGCTTTCTTGAGGTAATAAAACATCGACCAAAGTGTTAAGAATGCTGCCACCCAAATCAGCCAAGTGCCCACACGAGCACAATCGAGCCAACCAAAAAGTGTGTCATTAATCAGCAAAAATGGTATCGCCACTAATTGAGCAGTCGTTTTTAACTTGCCCACCATATGTACAGCTACGCTTTTTCCTGCTCCAAGCAACGCCATCCACTCTCTTAGTGCAGAAATGGTGATCTCGCGCCCAATAATCACTAAAGCAACCCACACCTGAACGCGATCCATGTTGAGTAATACCAAGAGTGCTGCCGCAACAATTAATTTATCGGCAACGGGATCTAAAAACTGGCCAAATGCAGATTCTTGTTTTAAACGTCGCGCTAGAAAACCATCCAACCAATCTGTAATGGCAGCAGAGATAAAAATGATTGCCCCAATGATATTTTTTTCAAATGGCGTCAACCACGCACTTGGCAAATAAAAAACAATTACCAACAGCGGAATTGCTGCAACACGCAACCAGGTCAACGCGATAGGTAAATTAAATGGCATCAGCTAAGCATAAACCAAATGTGAAACCAGCAGACTAATGCAGCTGGCGATAAATTTGCTCTGCTAGAGTGCGTGATACACCCTCAACGCTGGCAATCTCCTCAATCGTAGCGTTTGCCACGCCCTTTAAACCCCCAAAACGGGCTAGCAACTTCTGACGACGCTTGGCACCAATGCCCTCAATCTCCTCTAAACGTGATACCGTTCTGGCCTTAGCGCGCTTAGCGCGCATACCGGTAATCGCAAAGCGATGTGCCTCATCACGAATCTGCGCCACCAAAAGAAGAGCTGCGCTATCGATTCCCAACTCGAGCGGCTTACGACCGTCTGCAAAGATCAGTGTTTCTAGGCCAACCTTACGGCCCTCGCCTTTTGCGACGCCCACGATCAAGTCTACATCCATGCCAAACTCTGAACATACTTGCCTTGCCATTTCTACCTGACCTTTGCCTCCATCAATCAAAATTACTTGTGGAACTTTTTCTGGTGGCAATTCTTGAAAGTTGGCATAACGTCTTTGTAAAACTTGGCGCATTGCTGCATAGTCATCGCCAGGGGTAATGTCATTAATGTTAAAGCGGCGATACTCACCAGATTGCATGGCATTCTTTGCATACACTACGCACGAAGCCTGAGTAGCCTCTCCTGAGGTATGGCTGATATCAAAACATTCGATACGCAATTGATCCAAACCTTCCAGATCCAGGCCAAGGATATCCACTAGGGCACGTGCCCTAGCTAGCTGACCACCCGTCTCAACTAAGCGCTTGGTTAAAGCAATCTTGGCATTGCCCTCAGCCATCGATAACCAGTGGCGCCGCTGACCATGGGGTTGATGCAAAAGAGTAATTTTTCTGCCGGCTTGAGCATTTAATAATGTATGTAAATCTGTAGCTGGATCATTGCTCGTTTGCGTTACATCGTCACTCACCGAATGCAGCGGGTGATTTAAGACAAGAACAGGAGGTATGAGATTGACCGAAGACCCATCATGATCAGGGGCATCTTCTAAATAATGCTGCGTAATAAAGGCCTCCAAAATTTCAGCAGGGGGCGGTAGCTCTCCTGAGCTTGTTCGCAAACCTTTTGGAAAATACGCTCGATCACCAAGATGACGTCCACCACGCACCATGGCAAGATTAACGCACACCATCCCTTCCATCTGCGCGACAGCAATGATGTCGACATCACCCTCACCATCGGCCACCGTATCCATCGCTTGCTGTTGCAACACACTTGAAAGATCGGCGATACGATCGCGCAATACAGCTGCCATCTCAAATTCCATCGCATCGCTATGGGCATGCATCTCTTTCTCAAGCTCGGATAGCACCCGCGTATGATCCCCCTCTAAGAATCGGGTTGCTTGCGCCACATCCTGCCCATACTGAGTGGCACTTAAACGCCCAACACAAGGAGCACTGCACCGATGAATCTGATGCAGTAAACAGGGTCGACTACGATTTTTAAAGACAGAGTCTTCGCAAGTTCTTAAACGAAATACTTTTTGCAAAATTTGTACGCTATTACGCACTGCCCAGCTATTGGGAAAGGGGCCGAAATAATGATTACGTTTATCCACCTTGCCACGATAGGAGGCAAGTCTAGGAAATTCGTGGCCGGTTAGCATCACATAGGGATACGACTTATCGTCGCGAAACAAAATATTAAAAGGTGGTGCCAGCTCTTTAATGAGATTGTTTTCCAGAATAAGCGCTTCGGTTTCAGTTCGTGTTACTGTTGTCTCATAACGAGCAATTTTTCCCACCATCAAAGCAATTCTGGGTGATAACTGTTTGCTCTGAAAGTAACTCGATACCCGTTTTTTAAGATTACGCGCCTTGCCTACATACAAAATGTTTCCCGCTTCGTCAAAAAAGCGATACACCCCCGGTAAACCGGGTAGCCGTTTAACATCCTGCTGAAGGGTTTCAAAAAGCGAATTACTCATGCGTTGGGATATTTTCTGCCAAATCGTAGATAACTATGGTGATGCCGGAGTTTGCTGGCGTCTAGCCAGAAGCTTATCAAGTCTTCATGGGCAAGAAGTGCGCATTTTTTGCGACGATCTACCAACCCTCAATTTACTCGCTTCTGGAACCCCATCAGCTATCAAAGAAAAAATTGATCTGCAACCTTGGGAGGCAAGTTACCACAACGCTAGGCATCCCGTCCAAACCCCTGATGTAGTCATTGAGGCTTTTGGCTGCGAACTTCCAGAGCGCTATCTTGCCGGATTATTTATTGCACCCATAAAACCCCTCATCATCAATTTAGAGTATTTGAGCGCCGAACCGTGGATCATCGATTTTCATGCAAAGCCCTCACCCCAGTCTCATGGCATTCCAAAGTACTTTTTCTTTCCAGGATTTCAAGAGAGTGTGGGAGGATTGCTTATTGATCCTATTCCTGCTGAGGGTCAGATCGTAGCCAATCACGTTCCCGAGCTTTTGCGCACCATTTGGACAAAATTACGTAGCAACGCTAAACGCATCAGCATCTTCTGCTACCCAGGCGCTCCTTTAAGAAAATGGCTTGAAAATTTAGCGACTCTAGAGATGGAGATCGATGTGATTCTGACTCATGGTCATTCAGAATTGCTAAATGTTTATGGAGAACAGCCTGTTGAACTTCCAAGCAATCTTCAATTGCTATCCATTCCTTTTGTTTCCCAAGATGAATATGACTGGGTTCTATCCCAATGCGATTTCAATATTGTGAGAGGCGAAGATTCATTTGTGCGCGCGCAATTGGCTGGCAAACCATTTATTTGGCATATCTATCGTCAAGAGGATCGTGCACATGAAGTCAAATTAGCTGCATTTTTAGATCTCTATCTTGAAAATACGAACTCCGAATTAAGGTTAGCAGTGATAGCCGCGATGACCTGGGCTATGCCAAGCGAATGGTTTAAATCCCTAAATGCATGGTCTACCCACGCCCTGGCTTGGCGCACCCAATTACTCAAAAACCAAGGGGATGGTGGCTTGGCGGCCCGTCTAATCCGGTTTACGTCCTAAGACCGAGCAGCAAAGGGCTACGGGCGGTTACAATCTTGGTTTTGATAAAAACCGCAGAAATACCTCTCTGCACCCAGGAATAGCAAGATGAAAACAGCACAAGAACTCCGCGTTGGCAACGTCGTCATGATTGGCGCAGATGCTATGGTCGTTTTAAAGGCCGAATATAGCCGCTCAGGACGCAACTCCTCCGTTGTCAAAATGAAATTTAAAAACTTGTTAACAGGCGCCCCTAATGAAGGTGTTTACAAAGCAGACGACAAGTTTGATGTAGTGATTCTGGACAAAAAAGAATGTACTTATTCTTATTTTGCCGATCCAATGTATGTTTTCATGGATGGTGATTACAACCAATACGAAGTGGAATCTGAATACATGGGCGATGCATTGAACTACCTCGAAGAAGGTATGCCATGTGAAGTAGTGTTTTATGAAGGCAAAGCACTTTCCGTTGCTATGCCAAATTCCTTAGTTCGCGAAATTACCTACACAGAGCCAGCAGTTAAAGGCGATACCAGCTCAGGCAAGGTATTGAAAACGGCTAAGTTGGCTACTGGCTATGAATTACAAGTTCCTTTGTTCTGCAACACTGGTGACAAAATTGAGATTGATACTCGTACTGGCGAATATCGCAGCCGTGCAAACTAATCGTCTTTGCAGATAAACAAAAGCCCGGCATGCCGGGCTTTT
>NZ_JAHBAK020000018.1 GCF_018500155.2 Polynucleobacter sp. | reverse complement strand
AGATGTGTATAAGAGACAGCTATTTACCTAGGCGTGCCTTGTGTTGCGGGATTTTTAACTCGTTACGCGATGTTGAAGTTTGTGACCAAGGAATGGTATCAAAACAATTTTGTGCCACGCATTGGAAAAATTACATTGATTGCTTTGCTCTTTACGATTGTGGTGATGTTTAGTTTGAAGGGCAGTCTTATTCTTCAGTTGCCGATAGATGTGGTAACTATCGCCATTCCTTTATTGATATTCTTTTTGGTGATGTTCCTGCTGACGTTTTTTATCACCATAAAAATGGGTGTTGATTACAAACGTTGCTGCACTCTATCTTTTACAGCCTCGAGTAATAACTTTGAGTTAGCGATAGCAGTGGCAATTGCCGTATTTGGGATCAATTCGGGCGCAGCATTTGCAGCTGTAATTGGACCATTAGTCGAAGTGCCCATTATGGTTGGATTGGTGTCGGTAGCATTGGCTATTCAGAAGAGACAGTTCGGGTAGTTTTTGTTTCTTCGCTTAGCAGTTGCCTATCAGATGCATCCGCTAAAGCCATTCAGAACCTTTTGGTGACCGAAAAAGCGACTGCAACACCGGTCTGGTAATTTGTGCTGTAAGGCGTGCCCCCATTTACATTGGTCACAGATAGTTTTCCACCAACATTGGCAGCTAAATATAAATCTGCACTACTGCCTCTTTCAATTGAGTAGCTTAAGCGAGCGAAGATTGGGGTAAAAGAATTTTGCCCAATTCCATTGGGCGTGTAATTGGAGTTGCTTAATCTAAAACGATATGTTCTGTATGCGGCACCACCAGCTACACTCCATTTATTGCCCAACGCATATGAGAGTTCCAGACCTGCTCCACCGGACGGACCGGCGGGCAATGGATTGTTCAGCGTCCACTTTTCATTAATCTTCCAGTTAATAAGAAGAAATGGAAACACTTTAGTTTTATCAATCTGACGAAATACGCCAGTACCAAGTCCGATAGTGAGATTGTCTGAATATCGATTTGTCGCGCTAGCTATTGCGCCATAGGTTGCTGCGCCGGCGGTGCCAACCCCGTTTTCAGCAACCCAATCTACGATTGGCGCTAGTCCTGCACTCCAGCCATTGTCAAGTTTTTGAAAGTAGCTCAAACCCACGCCTGGGCTTTGAATGTCCCGCCAAGGATTTTGATTTCCGTACCCGCGAATATTGCTCCAAGACCAATTTTGATAACCATCTCGCAGCGTGAGGCCAATACTTGAGTTGGCATCGAGCTGGTAGCGATTATTGAGATGAAAATTAGCATCTTGCCAATTAAAACTGCCCCCTGAGCTTGTATTGGTATTAAATTGGTTAATGGCGTTGATGTTGAGTGAGGTAATGACTGAGCCAACAGGGAGGTTTTGCGGAGCAAAATTTTGTGCCAGTGCAACTGATGAATTAAATGCTGTGGCGACAAACAATAACTTGTATTGAATAGAAATTTTCATGCCACTGTAGCCCCATAATATTTATTAGGCAAATAGTAATCTAATTTTGAAATCTTGATTTGGCTATGGAGGGTAGACTCAAACTGCTCTCGAACAATCTTTTTTGAGTCAAATAAGTAAATTCATTAATATTGTCTTATGTCTAGTCCATCCCAATTTTTTGGCCTACTTTCCTTCGTTGGTCTGTTGGTGCTTTCTAATGTCTTTATGACATTTGCTTGGTATGCGCACCTGAAAAACTTGTCCTCTAAGCCGTGGTGGATAGCTGTATTGGTGAGTTGGTCAATTGCTTTGCTTGAATATATGTTTCAGGTGCCAGCCAACCGTATTGGATTTCAATATTTTTCTCTAGGTCAGCTAAAGATTGCGCAAGAAGTAATCACGCTGAGCGTCTTTGTTCCATTCGCCATTTTTTATATGGGGGAACCATTCAAGATAGATTACGTTTGGGCGGGCCTATGCCTGCTAGGCGCGGTGTACTTTATGTTTAGGGCTTAAATAGGGGGTTCATAGCATTTTGTCGGCATGAAACACAAATAGAAACGCCCCGTTTAATTCGGGGCGCTTTTATTTTCTTGTCTTCATCGGAAGACAAGATGTGTTTTACTTGACAAGCAACACTGGTTGCTTGGCCGAACTGCTAATGCGTTGGGCTACTGAGCCAATCAGCATATCTACAAAACTGGTTCTACCTTTTGCGCCCATAACAATCATGTCAACCTTCTCTTTATTGGCTAGCTTGATGATTTCTTCCGCAATATGACCGCGTTTAATCGCCATAGAATGCTTCACGCGTGCCGCATCTAATATTTTTTGTGCTGGCTTAAGCTCTTTTTCGCTTACCTCTCGTAAATAATCGTCCACTACATCACTAGCGACAAATTGCTTAACATGGCCAAGACCTACATCATCATGTACGCTAATGAGAGTTACGCTAACAGGGCTGCGAGAATTTTTTGCCATTTTGGCTACATACTTTGCAGCATTGAGAGACGATTTTGAGCCGTCGGTAGGTAGTAGTATTTTCATAAGATCCCCTTTTATATATCAATATTATTAAGCTTATTCTATCAGTGTAACCGCCTGGAGTAAGAGATGCAAAATTGTCCAATATTCATGAAATCCTGACGAAAGAACACCATGCTACTAGTCACATCTATTATCGCTGTCGTATTAACCGGCATGTTTATCAAGTTGTCTCTTGCCGTTATTTCTCTGAGAAGAAAAAATAAAGTTGGTCTTGGCACTGGCGGACACGAGGATTTGGAAAGAGCCATACGCGCACAAGGAAATTTTGCTGAGTATGTTCCATTTGGACTCATTTTGATTGCCTGCCTTGAGCTCAATGGTGCGCCTTGGTGGTTAGTGGCGGGCCCCGGGGTTGCTCTTATTATTGGTCGGGCGATTCATGCAAAGGGTATTCATACTCCACCCCCTGATTTCAGTAAGCGCGTTTTGGGTATGAAATTTACTTTTTATACTTTAATGACTCTTATGGTTTTAAACCTTGGGTGGACGATTTACAAGATGATTGGTTAAGTTAATGATCGATCAAAATACAAAGACAGTAATTGAGGCTTGCGCCCAAAAGTCTCATGATGGGTTAATAACGTTCCCAGAAGTATTGGGTCAATTGGTCAGTGTTGGTGTGCAATCGTATTTTGTAGATTATCGATTGGCATATATAACCTACTACCTCAATAGCAATGAGGCATATCAAATTCCAACCGAAATGCCCACCCTTCCAGTCCCGAGCCCCTTTAAAAAGGAAGAAATGATTTCTGCCATTCGCAGAGCCCAAGGTGACCAAGTGAGATATCCAGAATTTTTAAGATTAACAATGCTGGCTGGCTGTGTTGGTTATACGGTGTGGATCACAGGAAAGCACGTTACGTATTTTGGTGCTCAAGGTGAAACTCACATTGAGCATTTCCCAGGCCAATAAATATTGAAACGATGTTTAAATAAAGCCGCCCTTAGGCGGCTATTTTTATTCCTCTAATAGACTTCGAAGCATCCACGCCGTTTTTTCATGAATATCAATCCTTTGTGTAAGTAAGTCCGCAGTGGGTTGATCGTTTGCTTTTTCGACTAGGGGAAATAATTTGCGCGCAGTCTTGGCTGTTGCTTCTTGGGCCTTGACAAGATGCTTAACCATTTCCATGGCTTTGGGGGTTCCATCCACCTCTTTAATAGAGCTGAGTTTTGAAAACTCTTTGTAGGTTCCAGGTGCTGGCTCGCCAAGAGCACGAATGCGCTCCGCAATGAGATCGAGAGCACCCCATTGCTCCGTATATTGGGTCATGAACATTGTGTGTAAGGTATTAAACATTGGTCCGCGTACATTCCAATGAAAGTTGTGCGTCATCAAATAAAGAGAGTAGCTATCAGCCAGGAGCGCTGAAAGACCTTTTGCAATAGCCTTTCGATCTTTTTCATTAATACCAATGTCAATTTGTGGTTTAGCTGGAGCTTTTGCCATGATGTGATCCTTTCAAAATCTTGGTCTAGATGCAATCATTGTTATGAAAGATGAGCTAGATGTC
Organism: Polynucleobacter sp.; assembly: GCF_018500155.2. Classification (GTDB taxonomy): domain Bacteria; phylum Pseudomonadota; class Gammaproteobacteria; order Burkholderiales; family Burkholderiaceae; genus Polynucleobacter. The sequence continues at coordinate 6,193 of NZ_JAHBAK020000018.1, read as the reverse complement.
TAATGAATATTATCGATATCTGCCATTAAAAATAATGATAGGTTAAAGTGACTGCATAAGCCACCCTGAATAGGTGAGGCGAAAAATGAGGAATTCGAAATATGTATAAGCTCATTGCTTTTGATGCCTATGGAACATTGTTCGATGTTTATTCCATGGGGGAGTTGGCCGAGCAAATATTTCCAGGCCATGGACAGGCTCTGTCCTTAATGTGGCGAGATCGTCAAATTGAATATACGCGCGTTGTTACGATGAGCGATCCAAATCCTATGGGCAGTAAATACTATTTGCCATTTTGGGATATTACGATTCGCTCGCTTCACTATGTTTGCAAGCGTATGGCATTAGAGCTCTCAGTTGAAAATGAGAAACTGCTCCTGGATCAATATGCAAAACTGACGAGTTTTGAAGATAGCAAATTCGTATTGCAGGAAATCAAAAGACGCCAAGTTTCTACCGCAATATTATCGAATGGTAGTAGAGAAATGTTATCTACTGTTGTGCAAAGTAACGGGTTGAAGCCATATTTAGATCAAGTCGTCACAGTTGAAGATGTGCGCTTATTTAAGACTGCCCCACAAGCTTACGAGTTGCTCCTCAAGGCTTTCCCGGTGGCAAGGAAAGAGATATTGTTTGTTTCCAGTAATGCCTGGGATGCATTGGCTGCTAAGTGGTTTGGTTTCGATGTCTTTTGGGTAAATCGCCTAGGGCACCCTTTTGAAGAAATCGGTGAGAAGCCAAATTATGAAGGTGCATCTTTGAGTCAAGTTCTCGAGGTGATTTAATTAATGTATGAATTTATCTGACCTTATTGTTCAGGGCCTAGTTCTCGGGTCCTTGGGCTTGGGGGCTGGAGTCCTAGGCGGCGTAATTGGTTTCGGAACAACCATCATTCTCATGCCCGCGCTTGTCTATTTCTATGGGCCCATACAGGCGATCCCTATTATTGCTTTGGTTGCGACTGTTGCGAATCTTTCGCGAATTTTTTTATGGTGGAACGTTATTAATTGGAAGGTGTGTTTTGTTTACAGCCTTACCGCCATTCCCGCAGTTATTCTGGGAGTGAATACTTTAGTAGTGTTGAATGAAAAACTAGTTGAAGTTACGCTGGGATTCTTTTTAATCGCGCTCATTCCCATTCGCCGTTGGATGAGAAAAAAGAACTTTTATTTAAAGTTATGGCAAATGAGTTTGGTTGGCGCTGTGATTGGTTATCTCACTGGAATTGTGGCCACAACAGGCGCTATCAATACCCCGTTCTTTCTAGCTTATGGTCTTACTAAGGGCGCCTATTTGGGGACGGAGGCTGCAAGTACTTTGTCTATTCTATTTACCAAAGGAATTACCTTCCATCAGCTAGGGTTCTTAAATATCACCGCAATAGCTCAGGGATTACTTATAGGATTATTTGTGCTGATTGGAGCCATTTTTTCAAAGCGGATTGTTTTGGCATTGCCCGAACATAAATTTTTGCTGTTGATGGAAATGGTGATGTTCATCTCAGGAGCATCTATCTTATTAATGACGTTATGAGATGCCGTGCATTGGTATAAGTCACTAGTTAAATAACAAAAGTAACAAGTTATAATTTCATTGAAGCAGGAGAGTGAGGATTTATCCTCCACCGAAGGCGCAAACTCCCATGAACGCTCAGGTATCCCACAGGAAGGTACTGCTTATCCTAAATAGCCGTCTGGAGAGCCACCATTTTGATGGTGCACCGAAGGAGCAAGTGCTAAGCAAAGCTTGGCATGAATCTCTCAGGTATCAGGGACAGGGGGAGCGGCATCCATCCATAGCGACAACGCATTGATGGGCTGCTTTTGGGAGTCTTCCATGCAAAATTCATCTTAATCACTTCATTGCTTTTGTCTAAGTTCTACGCGTGTAGTTTTACAACCCGCTCCCTTTATTTGAGCATTTACTTAATGAGGTAATGATGACCAATAAATTTGTTGAAGAAGCGCCATACCATCCTGGCTATGAAGACGTTAGTTTTAAAACCGAGGTTTCTAGTCTTTCCCTGGAAATTGATCAGTTCCGCAAGATTAATTCTCGCTATTTGAGTTTTGCAGATGTCATTGTTGATTTCTGCATTTCAGATCACAACCGATTGCATCCTGCAAAGTAATGATTTGATAAAAAGCCACCTCTGGGTGGCTTTTTCATGCCCTCTTTTTAAAGATCAAGGTTATCTAAGGCCAAATTGTTGAGATGGTTTGTGTCTGCCCATTGCTCAACTTTCCATGAAGACCCATTGTGGCTGATCCAATTGAGTGAGGCGTTCGGAACGCTCACTGCTTTTTCAGCTTCTAATGGTTGCTTAGAGGCCAAGCGGTACATCATATCTAGGGCTCCGCCATGGCTTACTAGCAGGATAGTTTGCCCTTCGTGCAGGTAGCGTATTTTCTCTAATGCACCATGAATACGGTTTGCAAATTGCTTGATACTCTCGCCACCCAAGAGCTCGTGTTCAAGATCGCGTTCCATGTGAATTTGCCAAAGATCGGGCTTAAGCCGCTGTGCATCCTCAATGGTAAGTCCCTGCAAAGACCCAAGATGACGTTCGCGTAATGCGGCATCGGCGATTGCGTTAACACCAAAAAGATGTTCAATTGCATGAGCTGTTTTTGCTGCTCGTATGAGGTCGCTGGTATAGAGCGCATCAAATTTCAGATCAATGGCTTTCAGTGCTTGGGCCATTTGTTGCGCTTGTATTTTGCCTCGATCATTTAAATCAATATCGGTATGACCCTGCATCCTTCGTGCAGCATTCCAATGAGTTTCGCCGTGGCGGACGAGGCAGAATCGAGTAGTTTTCATGGAGCAATTCTAAGGGGTGGGCATCAATGGCGCTGATGTAATAGGGCTTGCCCAGTCAATTGATGGATACAATAAATTATCAGACTCATTGAGGGTGCTAGTGAATAAAGAAACAAAAGGAATGTTAATTGGCTTTATTGGCATTCTCATTTTTAGTCTCACCTTGCCTGTTAGTAAGATTGCGATATTGAGTTTTGACCCTTACTTCATTGCATTTGGAAGGGCATGTTTGGCGGGTTTGGCCGCATTGATATACCTTATCTATAAAAAAGCGCCTTTCCCAAGTAAAACAGAACTCATCAAATTTGTGGTGATAGCACTAGGTGTTGTTTTTGGCTTTCCTATTTTTACTACTGTAGCAATGAAAGAGGGCTCTTCATCGCATGGCGCAGTAATTTTAGGAATGATGCCATTGGCTACAACAGTGATAGGCGTAATACGTTTTAAAGAAAGACCCTCTTTAGGATTTTGGATTGTTTCTCTTTTGGGGGCGGCGCTAGTGGTGATTTACGCTCTTCTTAAGAGCTCAGGCAGTTTTACATACATCGATGTGCTCTTGGTGCTTGGAGGCATTTGTGCGTGCGTGGGTTATGTCGAGGGTGGCGAGCTATCACGCAAAATGGATCCCCGTGCTGTTATATCTTGGGCTTTAGTCATTTCGCTTCCCATCAATGTAATGATGGCACTCGTGAGCGTTAAAAGTGATTATTGGAGCGCTGACATATTAGCCTGGACAAGTTTTTTGTATCTGGGCCTATTTTCTATGTTTCTGGGATTCTTCTTTTGGTACGAAGGCCTTGCAGTTGGAGGAATTGCAAGAGTGAGTCAGGTGCAGTTAATTCAACCTTTTTGCACATTAGTAGCTGCTAGCATCCTATTGGGAGATCACATCACCTTTATGAATATGGTGTTTGCGTGTCTAGTAGTGTCTACGGTGATATTGAGCAAGAAGATGTTAATTAAAAGACGTTAATTCTTGGTTTTAGCCAGCGAGATCAGATTGGTAGATAAGGCCAGCATGCTCTCTGAGGGCGTGGAACTGGATTGATTCCCAGCGTTGTTGCGCCACATCTAACTCAGATTTATGAGAGGCTAAAAATACTGAAGCACCAACAACATCCTCTGCCATGCGATGAATATTTTCTTGGGTGAACTTTTTTAAGGCAACTGGATCATCAGAGCTCACCCAACGGGCAAGGCTATAGCGTGCTGGCAAAAGACGTACCTCTGCACCATATTCTGTTTGTAGTCGATGGCTGACAACTTCAAATTGCAGCTGACCAAAAGCTCCTAGCAACATGGTGCCACCAGCCATTGGCCTAAATACTTGAATTGCCCCCTCTTCTCCAAGTTGCATTAAGCCAGTTCTTAATTGTTTTGAGCGCAAGGGATCAGCTGATTCGACCATGCGAAAAATTTCTGGCGCAAAAAATGGCAGACCAGTAAATTGCAATTGTTCGCCTTCAGTCAATGTGTCACCTAGACGTAATAAGCCGTGATTTGGCAAGCCAATAATGTCCCCAGGAAAAGCTTCATCCAAAATGTCGCGTCGTTGCGATAAAAAAGAGAGGGCATTATTGGTACGCACTTCTTTGCCATTACGACAAATCTTGAGTTTCATACCGCGCTCAAAATGTCCGGAGCAGATGCGCAAGAAAGCAACACGATCACGGTGAGCGGGATCCATATTTGCTTGGATTTTGAAAACTACAGCGGAGAATTTATTTTCAGCGGGACTAACTTCGCGTTGCAATGCTTTGCGCGAGCCGGGAGAGGGCGCTAATTCCACAAGTGTGTTGAGAATTTCTCTTACGCCAAAATTATTAATAGCAGAACCAAAAAAAACGGGCGACTGACGGCCTGCTAAAAATGCCTCTCGATCAAATGCAGGCATTGCTTCTTTGATCAGCTCAACTTCTGCTAGTGCATTTTCTAAATCTGTGCCAAGTCGTGCTTTGAGCTCGGGATCATTGACGTCCACAACATTGTGGGAGTCTTCAGTGACGCGATCTTCACCGGCCTTAAACATGCGCATCTGCATATTAGCGATGTCAATTACGCCTGCAAAAGATTTACCCATGCCGACTGGCCAGGTAAATGGAACAACTTCAATGCCAAGCGCAGTTTCAATCTCGTCCATGAGCTCCATGGGAGGTTTAACTTCACGATCTAACTTGTTGATGAAGGTGACGATGGGCGTGTTGCGCGCACGACAAACCTCCAATAGCCTAAGTGTTTGTGACTCAACACCGTTGGCTGCATCAATGACCATTAATGCAGAGTCAACCGCAGTTAATACACGATAGGTATCTTCAGAAAAATCTTGGTGGCCTGGGGTATCTAAAAGATTAATGATGCAGTCACGGTATTCCATTTGCATCACCGAGCTCGCTACGGAGATGCCACGCTGTTTTTCAATCTCCATCCAGTCTGAAGTCGCATGCCTACTAGCTTTTCGTGCTTTGACGCTTCCTGCAATTTGAATTGCTCCCGCGTATAGCAATAGTTTTTCTGTCAGGGTAGTTTTGCCGGCATCAGGGTGAGAGATGATGGCAAAGCTTCGACGTCTGAGTACTTCTGCGGCTGGAGTGTTAGCGGTGGATGTATCGATGGTAATTCTGCGCTGGTTGTTTTGGTACAAAACCAGCATTATAAGCGGGCGGACTTATTAAAACTGCTCTTCAGGCCTTAAAAATCGCCATTGACCGGGAGGCAGTGGGCCCAGAGAGACGCGGCCCATTCTCACGCGTTTTAATCCGAGTACTTTTAATCCAACCATTTCACACATGCGACGAATTTGACGTTTGCGACCTTCGCGCAACACAAACCGCAGCTGGTCTTCATTTTGCCAACTCACTTGCGCTGGCTTCAGCTTGACTCCATCAAGTGATAGGCCGTGTCTTAAACGATCCAAATCTTCGAATGACAGTTTGCCCTCTACACGTACTAAATATTCTTTTTCAATGGGGCTATTTTCGCCAATCAGTAGTTTGGCAATACGCCCGTCTTGAGTAAGCACAAGTAAACCCGTTGAATCAATATCAAGTCGACCGGCAGGCGCTAAGCCCTTGGTGTTAAAGCGCGGATTTCTTCCCTTATCAAGAGGGTGGCTGAAATAATTTTCGGGGGTGATTAAAGAAGCAGCCGGTTGATACTCTTGTTCATCATCGTAATGCGATATAAAGCCCACAGGCTTGTTTAGAAGAACAGTAATACGAGATGCTTGTTGTGCTTTGGCGCCCGATTGAAGTTCTATCTTTTGGTGTCGATATGCTCTAACCCCAAGTTCATTGACAACTTCGCCATCAACGGTGACCAAGCCTTGCTCAATATAAGAGTCTGCCTCACGTCTTGAGCACAAGCCTAGCTC
>NZ_JAHBAK020000005.1 GCF_018500155.2 Polynucleobacter sp. | reverse complement strand
ATTGCTAGGGTTGCTGCTGTAATCGCAATAATTTTTTTCATATTAAGTAATCCTTTGAAATGAATTTGTGTCTGCTATCGATGTGGATTATTTTTTACCGCATGGGAAGCGCATTGCCAAGTAGCCTAATGCAGTACCTGCAGCAGGTTTATCAGCAGTTTGTGGATTCTCACCAGCCCATTTCACAAAATCTGCAATCACATCATCGCGTTTTGGCGCAGGTTGCTTCACGCAAATAAATGGTTTAGCGCGTTGTGGATGACGTGTTGCTAAATAGGTGTCATAAATAGCGCTGGTGTAGCCAACGCAGAAGCTGCGTGATTCAGGGCTTGCTGGTAATTTGCAAGTATTGACTAATTCTTGCGTGCTTAATACTTGTACTTTTTCTTGGGCTTGAGCAGCGCCAGAAAGTGCACCAAGAGCAGCTAAAACAACTAGGGTTTTTTTCATGGGTTTTCCTTAGAGTGTATTTAAAACAATCATAAACCATCAATAGAAGCCTATATGTGCACTATCTTAGTGCAAATTGCACTTTTATGGGCTTTTCCTTTCCCCATAATGATGCAAAAAAAGGACGGGGAAATTCGCATGGAAATCTTGAAAACAGGTAGTGACGCATTATTCATTTTGCTTGGTGCCATCATGGTTCTTGCCATGCATGCAGGCTTTGCGTTTTTAGAGCTCGGTACGGTTCGCAAGAAAAACCAAGTTAATGCCTTGGTCAAAATTTTGGTCGATTTCGCGGTGTCGACCATTGCCTACTTCTTCATTGGTTACAGCATTGCCTATGGCGTGAATTTTTTCTCAGGCGCAGAATTGTTGGCTGAAAAAAATGGCTATGAGTTAGTGAAGTTTTTCTTCTTGCTAACTTTTGCAGCTGCTATCCCTGCGATTATTTCTGGTGGAATTGCTGAGCGTGCCAAATTTAATCCGCAACTCATTGCCACTTTTGTGTTGGTTGGATTTGTTTATCCTTTTTTTGAAGGTATCGCCTGGAATCAGCACTATGGCATTCAGGCTTGGATCAAGGGTCTGACTGGCGAAGAGTTCCATGATTTTGCAGGTTCCGTTGTAGTGCATGCGGTCGGTGGATGGATTGCATTGCCCGCCATTATTCTTCTTGGCGCACGCCGTGGCCGTTACACCAAAGAAGGGCAAATTTCTGCGCATCCACCATCAAGCATTCCTTTCCTGGCGCTGGGCGCTTGGATTTTGGCGGTAGGTTGGTTTGGTTTTAATGTCATGAGCGCGCAAACGATCGACAAGATCAGTGGCTTAGTGGCTTTGAACTCATTAATGGCAATGGTCGGTGGCACATTAGCCGCTTGGGTGGTGGGTCGCAATGATCCGGGCTTTGCTTACAACGGCCCTCTCGCTGGTTTAGTTGCTGTGTGTGCGGGTTCAGATTTAATGCATCCAGTCGGCGCTTTATTTGTGGGATTGGTTGCTGGCGGATTGTTTGTTTATATGTTTACCTTGGTGCAAAACCGTTGGAAGATTGATGACGTTCTAGGCGTTTGGCCATTACATGGTCTTTGTGGTCTATGGGGTGGATTGGCAGCAGGCATTTTCGGCACGAAAGCCTTTGGTGGAATTGGTGGTGTCACCTTTACAGGCCAGTTGATTGGTAGTGCACTAGGCGTAGGTATAGCATTGATCGGCGGTATTGTCGTGTATGGCGCCCTTAAGGCCATTCTTGGAATTCGAATGTCTCAAGAGGAAGAATTTGAAGGCGCTGATTTAAGTGTCCATCGTATTTCTTCTACACCTGACCGCGAACCAAACTGGTAACTATTGCTTTATCGATAGCCTGATTCATACCTATAATGGGTCATGGCTATATATGAACTAGAAGGAAATGCCCCTCAATTGGCAGAAGGGGTTTGGGTTGCCGAGAGCGCTGAAGTGATCGGCAAAGTTGAACTTCATCAAAATGCCAATGTATGGCCAAAAGTCGTGATCCGCGGCGATAACGATCTCATTACCGTTGGTGAGGGTAGTAATGTACAAGATGCATCAGTGCTACATACTGACCCTGGCTACCCCCTTCTCATTGGTAAGAATGTCACTGTAGGTCATCAAGTCATGTTGCACGGATGTAGCATTGGTGACGGCAGTCTTATTGGTATTGGTGCGGTAATACTCAATGGCGCCAAGATTGGTAAACATTGTTTAGTTGGAGCCGGTGCATTAGTGACCGAAGGGAAAGAATTTCCTGATGGTTCCATGATCATAGGTTCACCAGCGAAGGCGGTTAAGACGCTGACACCAGAGCAAATTACCGGCATTGGCGAGATCGCCGGTCGCTACGTCAAGAATGCACAGCGTTACAGCAAGTCGCTAAAGAAAATCTCTTAATTGCATCCCAATCATGCTCTACGTGTTTAATGTAGTTCTGCCGGTATTTTTGCTCATTTTTATTGGGTATATTTGTGGGCGCACTGGAAAGTTAGGCGAGAGCGCATCGATTGAACTCAATCGGTTTGTAGTGTGGTTAGCCTTGCCTGCTCAACTTTTTAGTTATGCAGCCAATACCGGTTGGGAAACACTCTGGCAGCAAGGATTTATAGTCGCTTTTCTTTTAAGTTGCTTGATTGTCTTTGCATTAGTGCTCATCGTGAGTCTATGGAAAGGTAGGGATTTAGCGGCCGCTAGTTTTAATGGTTTGAGTGCATCCTATTCAAATACGGGCTACATGGGTCTCCCACTTTGTGCTCTTGCATTGGGTGAAGATGGATTGGCTCCAGCGATTATTTCCACCTTTATTGTGTTTGTGATGTTTGCATTAGCCACTGTGCTAATCGAGATTGGACTTCTATCTCACAAAAGAAATCATGAAATTTTTCTCAGTGTTGTGAAGTCGCTTTGCACTAACCCACTTCTAGTTGCTCCTGTGGCCGGCTTTGTGTGGGCGTCGACAGGTTTTAGTCTTTATGAGCCAATTGCTAAGGCGATATCATTTTTAGCGGCTGCTTCTACCCCCTGTGCACTGGTCTCAATTGGATTATTTTTATT
>NZ_JAHBAK020000050.1 GCF_018500155.2 Polynucleobacter sp. | reverse complement strand
ATTCGAAAGAAGCGTACAGGGAACGGGTGCGAGCCGCCGTCTGCGCAATTCCGGAAAAACTCCGGGAATCGTTTACGGTAGTAAAGATCCAGCCTTAGTCATCGAGTTAGACCATAACGCATTGTTCCATGCTCTACGCAAGGAAGCGTTTCACTCATCCATTTTGGATTTGGAAGTTGGCGGAAAAACACAAAAAGTGTTGTTGCGTGACTACCAAATGCATCCATTTAAACCATTGGTTTTGCATGTAGACTTCCAGCGTGTTTCTGCGACTGAGAAAGTACATATGCGCGTTCCATTGCACTTTACTAATGCTGACACTTCAGCGGCTGTGAAATTGCAAGGTGCTGTTGTTAGCCATATCCTCAATGAACTCGAAGTCTCATGCTTGCCAGCAGACTTGCCAGAATTTATTGAAGTGGACTTGGGCAAAATTGAAGTGGGTCACTCTGTTCACGCCAAAGATGTTGCACTACCAAAAGGGGTTAGTTTGGTATTGCATGTTGAGCAAGAGAATCCTGTTATTGCAAACGCACGTATTCCAGCTGTTAAAGCTGCTGAAACTGAAGAAGCCGCTCCTGCAGCTGCTGCAGCTCCAGCCGCCGCTCCAGCTGCGGACGCCAAGGACAAAGCTTAATTTATTAAGCTTGCTATTTGGATCTAAAGCCCGCGCAAGCGGGCTTTATTTTTTCCCCATCTACAATTTTGTAGAAAACCACTGATATCTTTACACTCTCACCATGACAAAGCTAATTGTTGGCCTGGGTAATCCTGGCGAAGAACATCAAGAGGATCGGCATAATGCTGGCTTCTGGTTTGTTGACGCCCTGGCAAAACAATTGGGCACACGATTTGAATCTGAAAAACGCTTTCATGGCAAAGTGGCCAAAGCAAGATATGAGGGTGAAGATCTATATCTGCTTAAACCAAGTACTTTCATGAATCTCAGCGGACAATCTGTTGGCGCACTATGCCGCTTTCAAAAAATCACCGCTGCTGATGTTTTGGTTGTCCAGGATGAGCTTGATCTAAAACCAGGTACCGCTCGTATCAAGCTAGGCGGTGGCACTGGCGGCCATAACGGTCTCAAAGATATTCAAGCGCATTTGGGTACCCCTGATTATTGGCGCTTGCGTCTTGGAATTGGCCACCCAAGGGATCTTGCTGCCAATGGTAGAGCGATGGATGTAGCTGACTATGTTCTGCGAAGACCGCAGTTAGCCGAGCAAAAACTCATCGATGCCAGCATTGAAAATGGCTTGCTGGTCCTACCATTATTTTTAAAAGGTGATGTTCAAGCTGCGATGCTTGAGTTGCATTCCAAGGGATAACTAAGTTGTGCTGGCTTTTTTTGCGGCAGTGAGCAACTTAAACTTCACCATTAATTGCTCTGGTGTTTCAACGTGATCCGGGTTAAAGGGAATGCAGTCTACAGGACATACCTGACGACATTGAGGCGCATCATAGTGACCAACGCATTCCGTGCATTTATTAGGATCAATCTCGTAAATCTCTAAGCCCATATAAATTGCATCATTAGGGCATTCTGGCTCACACACATCACAGTTGATGCACTCATCAGTAATCATTAAAGCCATGTTTTATCCTGCAATGTTCCGAGCTTATTGATGATTTTGATTGGCAGCAATTTTGTTAGTAAGCCATTTTTCTACCGATGGAAATACAAACTTACTGACATCCCCACCCATGGAGGCGATTTCACGGACAAAAGTACCAGAAATAAATTGATACTGATCGGATGGGGTCAAAAACAAAGTTTCCACATCAGGCAGAAGATAGCGATTCATACCAGCCATTTGAAACTCATATTCGAAATCGGAAACAGCGCGCAATCCACGCACAATGACACGTGCGTTATGGTCGCGCGCAAAATCTTTTAGAAGTCCATCAAATCCAACAACCTTGACATTGGAGTAGTGTCCAAGCACTTCCTTAGCAATGGCAATACGTTCGTCCAGAGTAAAAAACGGGCGCTTGCTACGGCTAGAAGCCACACCGACAATCAGCTCGTCAAATATGCTGGACGCACGGCGAACCAAATCCTCGTGACCCCGAGTAAAAGGATCAAATGTTCCTGGGTATACAGCGACTGTCATAACTCTCCTATGGCTTTTTCAGCTACAGGCAAGAGTTTATCCCTTTCCACTTCGGAAAAGGCACGCTTTTACCTGGCCAGCCTCTAAGTACTTTCCACAATGCCAACCGGGCAATAGGGCTTCTACCTCCTCGCGAGGGCGACTGGATGGAAATTCCACATAAATACCGCCACCATGTGAGTCATCGCAGACTCTACCAGCCTCCATAAGTGCATGATTTAACAACACCTCATCCTGAAAGGGCGGATCGATAAAAATTAAATTACTTGAACAATTTGCTTGTTGTTTTAAATAGTCGAGACTGTTTCCATGCAAAATTTCTACTGTCCCATGCACTGGTGAAGATTGCAATTGTTGAAAGTTATTCACTAAATTGGCATAGGCTCTTTTGTCTTTTTCGAAAAGCACAACGAGATCTGCTCTGCGAGAAGCCGCTTCAAATCCGAGAGCGCCAGTGCCTGCAAATAAATCGATGCAATTTAAGCCGGATAAATCTTGTCCTAGCCAATTAAAGAGCGTCTCCCGAATACGATCCGTAGTAGGACGCAAGCCCGGAGAATCTAACACTGCCAATAATCGACTTCTCCAATGTCCTCCAATAATGCGGACTCGTTTTGGAGGCTCAGTTTTTGGAGGCTTGGATTTACTTATTTTGTGCTCCTAAAACCACAATTTTCATGCGATCCATAGCGAGATATTTTTGAAATGCGGCGGTGACTTGCTCTAAAGTGACCGCCTCCACTTGTTTAGTCCAAGTCTCTAGAGTGTCCAATGGCAAATCATTCCATACGATCGATGAGACGTTATCCAACAACTTCCGATTGTTATCAATGCGCAATGGATAGCCATTGATTAAATTCGATTTTGCAGCAGCAAGTTCACCAGGGGTTGGGCCATCACTAATAAATTTGGCAATCGTATTACTGAGCACTTCAAGTGCCACAGAACCTTGATCACTCTTGGTCTGGAGCCCCGCTTGAAAAATACCAGCATCTTTTCCGGGAGAAAAATAGCTAAATACACTATAGGCAAGACCACGCTTCTCACGAACCTCAGACATCAGGCGTGAGACAAAACCGCCACCCCCTAAAACATAATTCCCGACCAATAAAGGAAAGTAATCGGGATTACTGCGCGTGACTGCAGTCATCCCCATCGCAATATGTGCCTGCTGAGAATCAAATGGGATTTGCACTTCACGTTGCGCTAAAGGTTCTATCGGAGAACGCGACAATTGCGGCAACGAATTAATAGCAGCTCCATTTTGAGGAATTTTTTTCAAAAGCGCTTGTACGATGTCATTTGCCTGCATTGAACTGACATCACCAACAATGCTGACGATCATGCGATCACCGCGATAAAACTTTTGATGAAATTGCTTTAAATCGGCAGCGCTGATTGCGCCAATAGATTTAACCGATGGCGAATTGGCTAAGGGATAAGCGCCGTACACCAACTTCTTAAATCGCTTTTCCAATACATATTCTGGCTTTGTTTCCGCCTCAAGGAGATTGGTGATGACTCTTTGTTTCTCACGTGCAATAACCTGTGGATCATAAGTTGGCTCACTCAGCATTGCTGCAGCCAATTGCACTGCGCGTTTTAGCAAATCTTCCCTACTTAATGTCCGAATCCGTAGAATTGCGCGCTCACCACTGACTGAGAGCGCTATAGTCGCTCCCAAATCGGCCATCTCATCAGCAATCTGTGCCTCATTCAGTAGCCCAGAACCGCTACGAGCACCATATTTCATGAGGCCTGCGGTCATATCGGCTAAACCACTTTTTCCCTCTGGATCATAGCGATCGCCAGCATCGATACTGACCTCAATATCTACCATTGGCAACGATTTTGTTTGTACTAAGTAGGCTTTAGCACCCTTAAAAGTTTCCAGCTTTTCGATCGGAGGAATAGCGTGTACAGCACTTAAAAAGCCAAAACACAAGATGCCAGCCGCCAAGATTTGTTTAAGGGCTTTCATTACTTACCCTCCCCAATGGCGGCCTTACGTGGCTGCGGATCGAGCACACCAATGGTTAAACTTTCATCGACTAAATACTTTTTTGCCACAGCTTGCACTTGTTCTGGAGTAATGGTCTGCATTTTCTCCAACATGTAATCAATATCTTTCCAGGAAAATCCTGCCATTTCGGTGCCACCAATTTCCATGGCCTGACCAAAAATGGAGTCACGCTTATAAATTTGCTCAGACAAAATCCGCACTTTGATGCGTTTGAGCTCTGCATCCAAAACACCTTTTTGCTTGAGCTCTTCTAAGGCCTTACGAATACTATTTTGAGCCTGGGCAACGGTTTTTCCTTTGGTCATATTTGCGCCAATCAGAAACAACGCTGGTCCACGCGAAATCATGTCATAGCTCACGCCAACATCGTTCACTACTTTTTCTTGTTTAACGAGTAAGCGATTTAAGCGCGCGTTATCGTAGCCATCCAATACAGCAGTTAGAAGCTCCAAGGCATAAGGCTCGGGATCATCTAGCTTGCCAGGCATTAAGCGTGGCACTTTCCAGGCCATCGCAAATTGTGCACCATCGGCAGGTGCTTTTACTTGAACCTGTTTCGGGCCTTTTTGTGCCGGCTCTAATTGTGGTTTTCGCACTGGTAGATCTTGGGGGGCAATCGCACCGTAATATTTATCGACGATCGCCAAAACCTTTTTAGCATCTACGTCACCAGCGATGACTACCGTAGCATTATTTGGCTTGTACCAACTACGATACCAATCACGTGCATCTGCTGCAGTCATATTTTGCAAATCATTCATCCAGCCGATGACCGGATGACGGTAAGGAGAAGCCATAAAAGCTGTAGCCATGAGTGCTTCATTCAAAAGACTGCTTGGATTGTCTTCGGTACGCAAACGCCGCTCTTCCATTACCACCTGAATTTCTTTTTGAAACTCGGCATCATCAAAGTTTAAATTCGACATGCGATCTGCTTCTAATTTGATGACTTCCTCTAATTTTGATTTTTCAACTTGCTGAAAATAGGCGGTGTAATCACGAGAGGTGAAAGCATTTTCACGGCCACCAATAGCGGCCACTAATCTGGAGAACTCTCCAGCCTTGACCTTTTGCGTGCCCTTAAACATCATGTGCTCTAGAACATGGGCCACCCCAGTGCGACCATTAGTCTCATCCATGGAACCTGCGCGATACCAAACCATATGAGCCACTGTCGGAGCTCGATGATCCTCCCTCACAATCAGTTTCAGGCCATTATTCAGGAGGAATTCATGGGTATCGGGCTCCTTAGCATTCGCCCAAGCTAATGGTGAAACCAATAAAACACAGGAGATAATTCGAAGTAAATAACTGCGCATCTGTTAAATCACCGTATCCCAAGAATTAAATTGATAAGATGCAAGGATTAAATTGTATCGATTATGTTCGGCTTACGTAAAACCCTCGGATCTCTATTTAAATCAAGCAAAACTGATGAGGCTTGGTTTGATGCTTTAGAAGAATCACTGATTCAAAGTGATGTGGGATTACCTACGACCGAACAATTAATGAGCAAACTCCGTAAAGCGGCAAAATCCGAAAAAACCTCTTCATCAGAAGGGTTGCAAGCCTTACTCATTCAAGAAGTTGAGACTCTGTTAAAGGTCCTTGAGCCCGCTCCAAACCCTCTATTCACAAGCCATCAAGAGCATGTTCCTGAAGTATGGTTAGTGGTTGGAGTCAATGGTGCTGGCAAAACAACCACTATTGGCAAGCTTTGCAGACTTTTTCAGTCGCAAGGCAAATCTGTTCTGCTGGCAGCGGGCGATACTTTTAGAGCGGCAGCACGCAATCAACTGCAAGAATGGGGCGGTCGCAATCAAGTCGATGTTATTACCCAAGAAGGTGGTGATGCCGCTGCAGTTGCACATGATGCGATTCACTCTGCCATTTCAAGAAAAAGCGATATTTTGATTATTGACACCGCTGGTCGTCTTGCAACTCAAGATCATTTGATGGAAGAGTTGAAAAAGGTCAAGCGTGTGATCGGCAAGGCGCTACCTGGAGCGCCGCACCAGACACTATTAGTCTTGGATGGAAATACTGGTCAAAATGGCTTAAGCCAAGTAAAGGCCTTTCATGCCGCCCTTGGCCTCACTGCAATCATCGTGACTAAGCTCGATGGCACCGCAAAAGGTGGTGTTATCTGTGCCCTAGCCCACACCCTGAGAGATGGCCCAAAACCAGCCATTCTGGCGCTAGGGAAAGGTGAGGGTATAGACGATTTAGCCCCATTTACAGCAGGGCAATATTCAGCAGAATTATTCAATTAAATCAATTACTTAGAGATAATAAGTAGCATTAGCACTCTCTTGACAAGAGTGCTAAAATAATCTTCCATTAACACCAAATATAGATAATAAAAAAATGGTTCAAAAGAAATCTGACAAACCGAATTTGCAAAGGCTGCCTGTAGCGCAGGCTGCAGCGGCGTCTGCATTTCCAATGTTGCCAACTCTTGGGCTTGGCACCCTCGACTCATATATTGCGTACGTCAATCGCGTACCCATGCTCAGTGCCGCAGAAGAATTACATCTTGCGCAGGAATTTCGTCGCACTGAAAATGTTGAAGCTGCTAAAACTTTAGTGCTCTCTCACTTACGTTTGGTAGTTTCAGTAGCTCGTCAATATCTTGGATACGGCATTCCACATGCCGACTTAATTCAAGAAGGAAATATTGGCTTGATGAAAGCAGTAAAGCGCTACGACCCGAGCAATGGTGCACGTTTAGTGTCTTACGCAATTCATTGGATCAAAGCTGAAATCCATGAGTACATTCTGAAAAACTGGCGCCTAGTCAAAATGGCGACAACCAAAGCGCAACGTAAGTTGTTCTTTAACCTTCGCAGCAACAAGCCTACCTTGAGCGCACTCTCACCAAGCGAGGTAGATGCATTAGCGAAGGCCCTTGATGTTAAAGGCTCAGACGTTAAAGAAATGGAAATGCGTCTTGCTGGTGGCGATGTAGCTCTTGAGGGCGAAGATACTGATGATGAAGCTGCGTATGCTCCCATTCAGTGGCTGGCCGACAATACCAATGAGCCAACAGAGCGCATTGCGAACGCTGAAGCAGATGCTTTGCAGGGGCCAAAACTAGATCAAGCCTTGATGTCGCTTGATGAGCGTAGCCGCAATATTGTCCAATCACGTTGGCTTGCAATGGATGCTGATGGCAACGGCACCAAAACACTACATGATCTTGCAGCTGAATATGGTATTTCTGCTGAGCGTGTTCGCCAAATTGAAACGGCTGCGCTAAAAAAAATGCGCGTTATGCTGCAAGCATCCGCAGCTTAAAACTACTTACTTCAATAATTCTTTTAGGTCATGCGCCAAGGTCTCTGGGCCTTGAGCATGCTTAATATATAAACGTAAGCGGCCCTGAGGATCAAATGCATAACTACCTGCAGTGTGATCCATCGTATATGAGCCTGGGCTAGTGCCAGGCACTTTCTTGTAATAAATCTTAAAGTCTTTAGCAACTTTTTCTAGTGCAGCCTCATCTGCAGGACGCAAGCCCAAGAATCGTGGATCAAATGAGGGTACATATTGCTTTAATATTGCTGCCGTATCTCGCTCTGGATCGACGGTAACAAACAAAACCTGCACCTTATCGGACTGAGGTCCTAACAAAGTCATCACTTGCTGCATTTCTGTCAGAGTTGTAGGACAAATATCAGGACACTGCGTATATCCAAAAAACATCACAACCACTTTGCCTTTAAAGTCCGCGAGTGTTCTCGCCTTCCCATCGGGATCAATCAGGCTAAAGTCTTTTCCAAATGCAGTACTTCCTGTGATGTCTATATTTTTGAACTCTGGTTTTGGGCTACATGCACTTAAACCGATTAGCAATAGTGCAATAAAAAAATGACGAAAAAATGATGTATTCATTTCAAAGAAAGTAGTGATCAATTAATAGGGCTGCAAACAGCAGCGATAAATAGGTAATGGAAAATCGAAATGTTTTTTTAGCCAATGCATCGCTATATGAAGCAAACAATGCAATCGTATATCCCAAGAAAATAAGGCCCAGCACGAGCGCGGAAATGAGATAAACAATTCCGCTCATGCCATAGATATAAGGCAATAGAGTTGCTGCAATTAAGATCAAGGTATAGAGCACAATATTTAATAATGTGAAACGTTCGCCATGGGTTACAGGCAGCATTGGCAAACCAGATTGCACATAATCATCACGACGATAGAGGGCTAAGGCCCAAAAATGTGGGGGCGTCCAAACAAAAATAATCAATACCAAAAGCCATGCTTCAGCAGAAAGGGTGTTTGTTACTGCCGCCCAACCCAAGGCTGGAGGCATTGCTCCTGATAAACCGCCAATCACAATATTCTGAGGTGTAGCTGGCTTTAAAAGCCAGGTATAAATGACGGCATAACCCACAAATGTTGCCAAGGTTAGCCACATGGTGAGTGGATTACAGAAATTCCACAAAATAATCATTCCCAAAGAACCCAGAATGATAGAAAAAACAATAATGTGAAAGGGCGTGACTTCACCGGTTGCTGATGGACGCCAAGAGGTGCGCTTCATTTTGGCATCCACAGCTTGCTCAATCAAACAGTTCACAGCAAATGCAGCGCCTGCAAGCAACCAAATACCAACAATTCCACCAAAAAGAACCGGGTAGGGAACCATTCCAGGCGTCGCCAAAAACATTCCAATCACGGCACAGAAAACGGCGAGCTGAGTTACCCTGGGTTTTGTTAACACCCAGTACTGACGCCAACGCGGCATTACCACTGATTCGGAAGTAGTGTCTGTATTCATAATGACTTCCAAGAAGCCCAATAACTCATTCTGACTATGCAAAATACTAAAGCTGCAGAACCTGCCGTATGAAGTAAAGCAGCCAATAAAGGCCACTGAAACACAACGTTAGATATGCCAGTAACTACCTGCAAAGCCAATAATCCAAATAATAACTTGGCAAACCATCCAAGACTTTTCAGTGCAGGCGTAGCAAGTTGCAGACTGCGCCAACCTAGCGTACCTAAAACAATCAATACAAGCAAAGCAAACAAGCGATGCGCCCAGTGAATCGTTTGTAGTGCCGCAGGAGAAATAAACTCACCCTGTGCATTCAAACCGAGTTCACGCCAAAGTGTAAAACCCTCAGTCCAACGCATCTCTGGCCAGACTCCTCCAGAGCACATAGGAAAATCTGGGCATGCTAGCACTGCATAATTTGTACTTACCCAAGCGCCTAAAAAAATCTGAATCATGAGTATGAAGAGGGCAAATAAAACAAGTTGTGCAGACAAGGGTTTTAATCGTAGCGTGCGCACGGAAGTATTTTTTTCTTCCCATGGTTGTTGCGCGTAGAGAGTCAATAAGGCCAAAAGCACTAAAGCCAACATTAAATGCACAGTCACAATAATGGGCTGCAATTTTAGAGTTACCGTCCAAGCACCAAAAGCCCCTTGAATACACACCAGCAAAAGAAGACCCAAACTTCCAAACAGCGGGCCTTTCCCTAGCATCTTTACCTTATTCATTGCCAGTCCAACCTGCAACAAAATTAATGCGCCAACCGTCATTGCTAAATAACGATGAATCATTTCAATCCAGGCCTTCATCACCGTGACGGGGCCGGTGGGCATGGCGCTCTCTGCCTGCTGAATTTCATTGATAGCATGGAAGGGGTTAGATGCACCATAACAGCCGGGCCAATCTGGGCAACCCAGACCGGAGTCAGTCAAACGCGTAAACGCACCAAACACAATAAGGTCAAAGGTCATAAATACCAAAACCCAATTGAGTTTTTGAAAAACACTATGGCCTTGCCTTGTTGATATATACAACAACGGTAAGCCTGCAAATACAATCGCAATCAGCGCTAGCTCTAGGAGAAGAACTAAATTGGGCATTACAAGTTCTCGCCCTTGTGATTTAATTTCAGAAGCTTTTCAAGATCCTTCTTCATACTTGAAAATTCTTTTGGAGAATTGGTCACAGGAAAGAACATCATCTTGGCAGGGCTTGGATCAATCAATTGAATTGCGTTGCCAGCACCTTCTTTATTAAGCCATGCTTGAAACTCATTACGCATCTTTGGATCGCTTGATAAAGTCGCAATCTTTAGGCCTGCTGCTTTCTCATCGTAGACCTTCAAGACCTCTGGATCTACTGGCTTGGCATCAGTATTGACCCAAACTAATTGCACGCGCCCGCTTTCTCTACCCATAGCAACGCGGGTTTGTCGCATTAAAAATAAAGCCTCAATGCATTTTTCGTCTTTGATTTGGCATTCACCTGCAGGGCGCGCAATAAGTAAAGTCCACTTGCCTTGCAGGGGAACATTTAGCCATGCATGATTAAATTCTTGCGCTGGATACACCAAAGTACCAAAATTAGTTTTACCTCCCTGCGGCTTTATTACATAGTAGGTAAAGTAGGATGCAATAACAGGGCTGGCACAAACCAATAGAAGCAATAGCATTTGAATGCGGCCACGCCGAGTTCGTGCATTAATGGCTGCCGTATCTGCTTGAGACGCCGGAATCAATAACTCTTTATCACTCACGCTTAAACCCTATTCACATGTCCTTGACGCCAATATTGACGAAAACCCGTAATGAGCCAAAATAAAAATCCACAAACTGCCAAGGCAAACCACTGGAATGCATAAGCATAATGGCGATCAACCCCATTTGTCAGCGGCGCCCACGATCTGAGCAATCCATCATCTACACCAGTATCTTCCTCGCGCAAAATGAATGGAGCTTGATTCCATCCCCGCATACTTCCTTCGGCAGCCAGATTAAAGTTTTGTTCAATTTTTGGCTTACCCAGAGAATCGATTGTTTTGCCATCCCCTAACTCATAGACTTTACCGGGATGGGCAAAAACAATACCTTCGACACTAATGATCCCAACCGGGGTTTTTATCGGCGGCAAGGTTTCGCGATTTTCATTATTTCGCGGCGCCCAACCTCGGTTTATCCAAAGCACCTCGTCACGATTTTCCAGACGCAACGGCATCATTAAATAGAAGCCGGACTGGGTTGCATTGCTAGACCCAGAAATGGGTTTAGGACGGTTATCCAACCATATCGCTGCCTCAGGTAGGTATTGACCTCTTGCAATCATGCGGCGCTCGCTAGCCTCCTCTAAGGTCCATGAACCTAGATTGGCATTTAATATCGGCATTTGTTGGCGTGCCAGCAGGTTGGCTGCCAAAGCGATTTTGGTATTAGCGCGACTTAACTGCCAAAAACCAGCTCCACAGCCAAGCGCAATGACCAATAAGGCTGATACAGTAGCAACTATACGTTTAGCTACAAGGCTTTGAAGAAGGCTATTACCAGGTTTCAAAATAAGGATTTGTAATGAAGTGGATTATTCCAATTGTCCTACTAATGATTGTCGCTAGCTTGGGCTCAGCACTGTATTACATGATGAAAGACCGAGGAAATAGCGCCAGAATGGTTCATTCCCTCATGCTAAGAATTGGCTTATCAGTACTACTATTTCTTGGCATCCTTCTCGCCCACTACTTTGGCTTCATCGAAGCCACTGGCATCAAGGTAGGGACAAACTAAACCACTACGAATAATGAACGGGACTACCAGAAACAAATCGGGGCTTTAAGCCCCGATTTTTATTACATCCAGTAAACCGCGATGTAAAGACCCAACCAGACCACGTCAACAAAGTGCCAATACCAGGCGGCACCTTCAAAAGCAAAATGATGCTTGGCTGTAAAGTCACCACGAATCATACGACGCAAGACAATTGCCAACATTGTGCCGCCCAAGAATACGTGGAAGCCATGAAAGCCAGTCAACATAAAGAAAGTGGAACCATAGATACCTGAAGTTAATTTCAAGTTCAGCTCATGGTATGCATGGTAGTACTCATAAGCTTGGAAACCTAAGAAGATTGCGCCCAACAACACTGTTGCAGCCAAAAAGTTGGTAGCTTTCTTCATGTGGTTTTCAACCAAAGCATGATGCGAGATAGTAATGGTCACACCAGAGCTCAACAACAACAATGTGTTGATCGTTGGAATTGGCCATGGGCCCATGGTTGTGAATTTCTCAACCAATCCAGCAGGTCCATCATTTGGCCATACTGCTTGGAAGTTAGGCCAAATCAATTTGCTTTCAACATCACCCATCCAAGGCATGGCAATGTTTCGCGCATAAAACAATGCTGCAAAGAAAGCGCCGAAGAACATGACTTCGGAAAAGATAAACCAAGCCATAGACCAGCGATAAGAAATGTCGACGTTAACGCCATTCTTGCCAGTATTTGACTCGTTGATCGTATCTCCAAACCAGTTATAGAGAACATAAAGAACCCACGCCACACCTGCAAGCGTCATTGGGCCACCCCAGGAGGCATGATTTACCCATCCGGAAATACCAAATCCGAAAGCAATCAAACCGATTGCCGCCATGACTGGATGTCTAGATAGTCCAGGGACGAAATAGTGTGGGGTTGAATTGGATGACATCGTACTCTCTCTATTCAATCAAAAAATAATCAATGGGATACAACTGCTTTCACTATCAAGAGCAGGACAGCCATAAAAATTAAGGCTCCAACAACACCCGCAATAATAATGTGTACAAAACTTAATGACGCAACATCTTCCTGCAAACCTGCTTTCTTACGCACACCCAAAAAGCCCCACAACACGGCTTTCATAGACTGCATAAAAGTACTCTTTTTCTTCATGATGCCAACCTTGGCTTAGGGGCTGGTGGAGTTCCACCCAATCCCAGCTCAAAGAAAGTGTAAGACAAGGTGATTGTTTTCACATCATCTGGCAATCCTGCATCAATCACAAACACAACTGGCATTTTTTTTGTTTCGTTGGCCGCTAATGTTTGCTCTTGAAAACAAAAACATTCTAATTTGGTAAAAAACTCTGTTGCACTCTTTGGTGCGTAACTAGGTATAGCCTGAGCACGCACTGAACGATTTTGATTATTCGTTACTTCATAAACAATCTCGGTCATTTCGCCAGGATGCACTTCTAAAAAATTTTTTACCGGCTTAAATGTAAATGGGCCACGACTATTTGAGTCAAATTCAATTGTGACTGTGCGAGCATAGTTCACTTGAGTATTACCCACCTTGTTAGGACTGAATGCCCTAATTCCATAATCGTTTTTATTGGTCACTACATTAATACCGGTGACTTCACACAAAGCCTTATACATTGGCACTAGCGCATAACCAAAGCCAAACATCATCACCGCTGCAATTAAGAGCTTGATCAAAATTTGACGATTAAGTGACTGTGTAGCAACCATAGCAATCGCAGGTATTAACCCAACATGCTCCGTTTAATCACAATGCCAATAAAAAAGGTAATCACAATACTCAAAAGCACAAACCCCATCCTGCGGTTACTCGCAGCTAGGGTTTGTTTATTTGAAGAATTAGACTCCTGCTTCACGCAGCTGCTCAGCGCTAGGCGGAGTTTCAAAAGTGTGGTGCGGGGCAGGGGAAGGAACGGTCCACTCCAACCCTTTAGCGCCATCCCATGGCTTCATCGGCGCTTTTTCACCTTGACCGCGGTAGGCAGGCAATACAACAAAAAGCAAGAAGTAAACCTGCGACAAACCAAAACCTAGAGCGCCGATAGAAGCAATCATGTTGAAATCGGCAAACTGTGTTGGGTAGTCAGCATAACGACGTGGCATACCAGCCAATCCCAAGAAATGCATCGGGAAGAAGGTAATGTTGAAGAAAATCATGGAAGCCCAAAAATGGATCTTGCCACGAGTTTCACTAGCCATATAGCCAGTCCACTTAGGACACCAGTAGTAGAAGCCAGCAAACATTGCAAACAATGAACCAGCAACCAATACATAGTGGAAGTGGGCAACAACATAATAGGTATCTTGAATACCAATATCGATAGGCGCCATGGCGCAAATCAAACCTGTGAAACCGCCCATTGTGAAAACGAAGATAAATCCAATCGACCACAACATTGGGGTTTCAAAAGTCATTGAACCCTTCCACATTGTCGCAACCCAGTTGAAGATCTTCACGCCGGTTGGAACAGCAATCAACATTGTTGCGTACATGAAGAACAATTGGCCGGTAACAGGCATACCTGTTGCAAACATGTGGTGAGCCCAAACAATGAATGACAAAATCGCAATCGATGCGGTTGCATAGACCATTGAGCTGTAGCCAAACAAAGTTTTTCTGGAGAAAGCAGGAACGATCTCGCTAATGATTCCAAACGCAGGAAGAATCATGATGTAAACCTCAGGGTGACCAAAGAACCAGAAAATATGCTGGAACATGATTGGGTCACCACCACCCACAGCGGAGAAGAATGAAGTGCCGAAATGACGGTCAGTCAGAACCATGGTGATCGCGCCAGCCAACACAGGCATCACAGCAATCAACAAGTAAGCAGTGATCAACCAAGTCCAGCAGAACATTGGCATCTTCATTAATGTCATGCCAGGAGCGCGCATATTCAAAATGGTCACAATGATGTTGATTGAGCCCATGATCGAAGAGGCGCCCAATAAATGGAGCGAGAAAATCGCCATATCCATGCCAGGGCCCATTTGTGAAGTCAATGGAGCGTAAATCGTCCAACCGCCTGAAGGGGCGCCGCCAGGAACCAAGAAAGAGCTCAATAACAATGTTGCGGCCACTGGAAGAATCCAGAAGCTGAAATTATTCATACGAGCAAAGGCCATATCGGATGCGCCAATTTGCAATGGCACCATCCAGTTAGCAAAACCTACGAAGGCCGGCATGATTGCACCGAACACCATCACCAAACCATGCATAGTGGTCAATTGATTGAAGAACTCTGGGCGCAAATATTGAAGGCCTGGCTGGAATAATTCCAAACGAATGCCCAAAGCCATCACACCACCAGCTAGCAAGCTGACGAATGAAAAGATCAAGTACATCGTGCCGATGTCTTTATGGTTAGTTGCAAACAACCAACGACGCCAGCCGTGTGGCATGTGATCATCGTGCGCGTGATCGTGTGCGTGATCGTGAGTAGTGGAGATAGTGCTCATGGATTGCTCCGGTTTCGTTTTATCTGTTTATCGAATGTGTTGAATTATTTGCCGCCGCGTGCAGTAATAATTTCTTGGGTCTGAATCACTTCACCCGTCTTATTACCCCAAGCATTACGTGTATAGGTCATTACTGCAGCAATATCACCATCAGAGATTACGCCAGCCCACTTCGGCATAGCGCCTTTGCCATTGATGAGGATGTTGAATTGGCCCGCCTTAGGACCGAGAACCAGTTTGCTGCCATCCAACGCTGGGAATGCGCCAGCACCTTTGCCATTTGGTTGGTGACATGCTGCACAGTTAGCTGCATAAACTTTTGCACCACGCTCTTTTTGCTCATCCAAGGAGTAAACCTTAGAAGGGTCATCGCCGCCAGCACCCATCTCTTTTTTCTTTTGAGCAACCCAAGCGGTGTAATCATCTTGCGATACCACTTTAACAACGATAGGCATAAAAGCATGCTCAGCTCCGCAAAGCTCTGAACACTGGCCGCGGAATGTACCGATGGTTTCTGCTTTGAACCAAGTATCACGCACGAATCCAGGAATCGCATCTTGCTTTACGCCAAACGCAGGAATAGTCCATGCATGAATTACATCATTTGCAGTTGTAATTAAACGAATTTTTTTGCCAACAGGCACAACCAATTCGTTATCTACTTCCATCAAATACGTATTTGATTTAGGTGCGAGATTGTTAATGGCTTCACGTGAAGTAGATAGGGTAGATAAAAAGCTAATACCTTCGCCTTCACCTTTAATGTAGTCATAACCCCATTTCCACTGATATCCAGTTGTCTTAATAGTGATATCAGAGTTAGTGGTGTCTTTCATTGCTACAACAGTTTTGGTCGCTGGCAATGCCATACCAATCACGATCAACAGCGGAATGACTGTCCAAATAATTTCAACGGTTGTGCTTTCATGAAATGAAGCAGATTTATGACCGAGTGATTTGCGGTGCTTGAGAATCGAATAAAACATGACACCAAACACGCCCACGAAAATAAGTGCGCAAATCGCCAACATCATCCAATGCAACCAATGGATTTCTTGCATGATTTTGGTGGCAGGGGCGGGGAAATTCAGCTGGTTTACTGCTGGTCCGCCAGGCATATTTTCAGCTGCATATGCAAAAGCAGTACCGAATGCTGCTACGAAATAGAGCGATGCCCTAGTGACTTTTCCAAATAAATTCATCTTATTCTCTGTTGATTGTCATGAGCACAGCAGCAAAAAAATGCCACAAAATGCTCAAAATGCGGTCTCAAGCCAATACTTACTGCCGAGATTATAGGGTGAATTAGGCTCAACAACAAACAGGGATAACCCACCCACAGCCAATCTTGGTCAAGGTTTAAATGATAGTGAGCACTTACACTTAAGCAGTGTATTACCTAGTCTTGCGTCCAATTTGATTTAGATCAATATAAGCAAGATTGTTTTGTGCCTTTGAAAGGTGTTTACCAAGCGCCCAGGCATGCCCGTAAACCACCTCTAAGGTCAATTTTTGAGGCAATAGAGAGGGGTCCAAGCTACTTGCATCGACAACTACGCCTAGATTCATTGCTTCAATATCGGCCACCAAGAGCTCTGGCTTCTCATAATCCAGGGTTAAGTACTCCATATCCATGACAGGATCGGAAAAGCGTTCTGCCATTAATGCATCACCCATATCGTGCATATCCCATGGACTGCGTAAATTTTTTAACCGAAAAGGTGCTGATGCCAATGACCGAAGCTCCTTAGCCGTATCTGGACCAAGATAGCTAAAAACGATTAAGCCGCCCTCTCTGAGAATGCGCCATGACTCAGACAAAAAATGTTTTGGATCTGCGAGATCTTGTAATAAAAGATCGCTAAACACTAAATCAACAGAATTATCAGGAAGATCAAATTTGCCAGAACTCAGATATTGCGCGATCGATCCACTGCTGTTTGCATTAAATAATGTGCGTAAATTAGAAAAGGCTTTTTTGCGCCATAACTGAGATTGAGAAACGCCTTCTTCTGCGATGCTGTGAATGATTGCCCGTGGAAAACGTTTTGTAAGCGCATTTAAGTGGCTTCCTGGGAAGTCAGGAACAACCAAAATATTTTTAACATCTAATTTCACAATATCGAGCTTTTGCAGCATGCGGTCTGCAATCTCATCTTGTAACCATCTTATCGGCGCAGTCATTGCGTCAGTATACTCAGCGCCCCATGCAATTTCTAGCGAATCTTCTGCAATCAATCAGTGCATACGCGCTACCTACTGCATGTATTGCCTGCCAACAATTTCAAGGTCACTTCATCTGTAATGAATGTCTTGATCAATTGAAAGCAAGTGGCTTGAGTCAATATGAGTGCTGCAATCAATGTGGCACATTACTTCAATTTGAAGAAATTAAGGCGAGACACTGTGAACAATGTAGAAAAAATCCACCGTTCTTTGATCAAACATTTTGCCTTGCGCGTTATGACGACATTTTGCAAGAGTCTTTACATCTATTGAAATACCAGAAGCGTATTGCATTTGCCAGAGGACTTGCACAAGCATGGAATCAAGTTCAAATACAGTACATGCAGCCAATACACGCTGATTATTTGTTACCAGTTCCGCTGAGCACTCAAAAACTTCTATCTCGTGGCTTCAATCAAAGCTGGGAAATAGCAAGAAAACTCCATTGTCATGAATCTACACAAAAACTCATGTGCGCTTTAAAACGCCACCACCACCCAAAACAACAAGCCGGCACCCCGCTATTGCTAAGGCAAGATGCACTACATAGGATGTTTTATATTGAGAAGGAATACATAGATCGAATGGCAAATAAAACGGTAATTGTTTTTGATGATGTAATGACGAGTGGCGCCACACTCAATGAAATTGCGCGCACCCTCAAAAACTATGGGGTCAAGCGTGTCATCAATTGGGTACTACTTAGGGCAACGAGATTAAGTAAATAACTAGCAAAAAGTGAAATGCTGCATGTTTAATATTGTTTTATTTGAACCAGAGATTCCGCCAAATACGGGAAACATCATTCGTCTTTGCGCCAACACTGGGGCAAAGCTTCATCTCATCGAACCCCTAGGCTTTCCCTTGGAAGATGCAAAATTACGGCGCGCAGGCTTGGACTATCACGAATATGCCAGCGTTAAGGTACATGCAAATTGGTCAGATTTTTTAAGCAATGAAAAGCCGGATCCACAACATCTGTTTGCATTAACCACCAAAGGGTCTGGTAAATTTCATGAAGGCAAATACTCGCCTAACGACTATTTTGTGTTTGGTTCAGAAACCAAAGGCATTACCGATGAGGTACGCAATGCAATTCCGATCACAAATCAAATGCGATTAGCAATGCAAAATAGCAGTCGTAGCCTTAATTTATCAAATACGGTAGCTATCGTGGTGTATGAGGCGTGGCGACAAAACGGACTGGTCGGCGGCAAATAAACAGAGTCCCGCCAGACAATTAGACTTCCATTTTTGGGTCGCGGCCCATCAGCTTTTTTAATGCCTCTTTAGGGGTAAGCTTTGCAGCAAGTACTTCGCCAATTACCGCTGTAATTGGCATATCGACATTCAACCGTTTTGCAAGATCGCCAACGGCTGCAGCGCACAAAACACCTTCTGCAACATGCCCCAAACTTGACAGAATTTGATCGAGAGACTTGCCTGCTGCCAGTTCAAGACCTACACGACGATTACGGGATAGGTCACCGGTTGCCGTCAAGATCAGATCGCCCACACCAGTAAGACCCATACATGTCTCTGATTTGCCGCCCGCCGCTTTTACTAATCGCATCATCTCTGCTAAACCACGAGTAAGCACTGCTGCTCGCGCATTCAAGCCCAGCTTCAAACCATCACCGATGCCTGCTGCGATAGCGAGAACATTTTTTACTGCGCCACCTAACTCAACGCCTACCAAATCATCACTGGAGTAAACGCGCATATTGTCATGATGAAAGGCTGCTTGCACGCTTTTGCAAAGTTGCTCACTAGTGCTTGCCACGGTTAATGCGCACGGCATCCCTGCCCCAACTTCACGGGCAAAACTCGGTCCAGATAATGCGCCAAAAGCATGCTTAAGACCGCGCCCGTGCAAATGATTTTCTCGCTCGACAACTTGGTGAGGTAGTAGAGCTGTAGCAGGCTCCAACCCCTTACAAAGCCAAATAATGTTTAGCGGATGCTGCGCAACCTGAAGCACTAGCGCCATTGTTTGCGCAAGCCCAGACATTGGGGTTGCAATCACTAGCAGGTCATCTGATCCCAATCGCTTTACCGCTGCTGCAAAATCACTCTCAAGCAGTAAATTTTTAGGAAGCGGGATACCTGGAAGATATAAATGATTTTCACCACTTTTTGCTATTGCTTGCAGTTGCTCTGCATTGCGAGACCATAAGCACACATCTTCCGCATGAAGGTGACGTGCTGCTTGCACAGCCATCGCCGTTCCCCATGCTCCAGCGCCTAACAATGTCACTTTCATAGTGGGTGACTATGCTTGAAATTTTTAGTTGGGGAGAATGATTTTGCTTTCACTCGCATTGCCGTCAGCTTTCTCTCCGGCAGCCTGCTGTGCTTGCATCAGACGATGCTCATACATGCCATGAAAATTGATTTCATTGAGATGGATAGGTTGGAAGCCAGCGCGGCTAATGATGTCAGCAACATTCGAGCGTAAGTACGGGAACAAAATGGTTGGGCAAGTAATGCCCAACATTGGATCAATTTGCTCTGCAGGAATATTTTGGAATTCAAAAATACCAGCCTGATTAGCTTCAATCAAAAAGAGTACTTTGCCATCAACACGTGTTGTCATTGTTGCACTCAATACCACCTCGTACAGCTCATCACTAAGTGGTTTAACGGCAATATCAACCTCAATCTGTACTTGGGGTTCAGCAGCCACTAAAAAAATTTCAGGGGCGTTAGGCTGCTCTAAGGAGAGATCCTTTAGATAAATGCGCTGAATACGAAATGAAGGATCTTTAGATTCTGTATTCGCCTCATTTGAAGCAGAAGATGTTTCTGTCATTGCAAACTTTCTTTCAGTTTTAAGCCAACAAAGGATCCAGTTTTCCGGCTCGATCTAAAGCTACAAGATCATCGTAACCGCCAACATGAGTATCGCCAATATAAATTTGCGGAACCGTTCTTCTCCCAGTGCGATTCATCATAATCTCGCGCTGCGAAGGATCTCGATCAATCAAAATCTTTTCTAGCTGGTTTACGCCCTTTTTAATCAATAGCTTCTCAGCCATAACGCAGTATGGGCAAACTTGCGTGCTGTACATCGTTACTTGAGGCATAGCTTCTCTACTTTACTAGCGGCAGGGCAGCACTTTTCCACGCCTGAACGCCGCCCTCTAAAACACCAACTTCTGAAAAACCCAGCTTTTGCACTTGAGTAATGACCTTACGAGCCTGGGTGCCCGTATTACATACCAGCACCAATGGTCTTTTACGATCCAGCTTCAATGCCTCAATGGCTCCCTCAAGATTGGCAGCATTGGCCAACCTAGCTCCTGGCAAATGCCCTTCTTTGAATGCTTCTTCAGTCCGCAAATCCAAAACATGGGCTTTGCGACGATTAATCCAAATCGTGGCCTCAGTGGGCGATAAGCCTTTTCCACTAATAAGCGTAGATAATGTAGGCAGGAAAAGCGCTGCGCCCGAAACAAGTAATAGGGCAATTAGCGCTAAATTATCAATTTGCGTGAGAAAGTTCATCACCGGATTATAGAATGGCTCTATGAAACAACTTGTCCTTATTCGTCATGGCGAATCCGCCTGGAACCTTGAAAACCGCTTTACTGGATGGGCGGATGTTGACTTAACCCCCAAAGGTGCTGAACAAGCCCTCACTGCAGGTGCAAACCTCAAAAAAGCGGGTTATGAGTTCGACATTGCCTATACATCGGTGCTACGACGCGCCATTCGAACGCTTTGGAACGTTCAAGACACAATGGATCTCATGTGGATTCCGGTGGTGCATAGCTGGCGGTTAAATGAACGCCACTATGGAGCGCTCACTGGACTTAATAAAGCTGAAACTGCAGCTAAATATGGTGATGAGCAAGTGCATATTTGGCGTCGCTCATATGATGTGAGACCACCATTGCTAGAAATGGAAGATGAGCGCAATCCTAAGAACGATAGTCGCTACTCAAAATTAAATGCGGCTGATATACCTCTAGGAGAATGCCTCAAGGACAACGTGGAACGCGTTCTTCCACTTTGGAACGAATCCATTGCTCCTGCACTGAAAGCCAACAAGCGCGTATTACTAGTTGCTCATGGCAATAGCATTCGCTCCTTGATCAAATATTTAGATCAAATGTCTGACGAAGCCATCATGGAAGTGAATGTCCCTAATGGTGTGCCACTCGTCTATGAATTGGATGACAACCTCAAGCCAATTCAACACTTTTATTTGGAATAAGTAAAACATGCGTCAATTTCTAAAGAACTTTGCTCTCATCGCTGTTGGCTTAATTGCAGGTGTAGCTGCGACCATACAGCTCTCGGCGACCGCCCAGCAAGGATCCCAGCTTCCTTTAGATGAGCTACGCACACTGTCTAATGTATTTGCACAAATCAAGCGTGAATATGTAGAGCCAATTGAAGATAAGCAACTACTAACCGATGCCGTTAAGGGGATGGTTAGCAGCCTTGATCCTCACTCGACCTTTTTGGATAAAAAAGACTTTGCTGAAATGCAGGAGCAAACCTCTGGTAAGTTTGCCGGTCTAGGTATTGAAATCACCTCAGAGGATGGTGTTGTTAAGGTATTAAATCCAATTGAAGATAGTCCTGCAGCGCGTGCTGGCCTCCAAGCTGGTGATTTAATTACACGACTCGATGATAAGCCCGTGCGCGGCATGTCACTAGATAAAGCAGTTCGTACAATGCGTGGCACACCTGGTACGAAAATTACTTTGACGGTATTTCGCAAGAGTGAAGAGCGAAGCTTTCCTGTAACCATTACTCGCGCAGAAATCAAAGTGCAATCCGTTAAAGCCAAAATCTTGGATAACGATATTGCCTGGGTCCGCGTTACCAGCTTTCAAGAACGCACCATTCCCGATCTAGCTAAAAAATTAATCGACCTCGCCAACCAAGATCCAAAAATGAAAGGCATCATCCTGGATCTACGCAACAATGGCGGTGGTTTATTGCAAGGGGCGGTGGGTGTGGCTGCAGCTTTCCTGCCTGCTGATGCCGTGATTGTTTCCACCAAAGGACAGGCCCCAGACTCGAAGCAAATCTTCAACGCAACGCCAGCAATGTATCGCCTCAATGAACCAGGTGACCCCCTTGCAGGCGTTCCAGCCATGTACAAAAAACTTCCAATGGTGGTTTTAGTCAATGCGTATTCAGCGTCAGCTTCAGAAATCGTGGCAGGCGCACTGCAAGACTATAAACGCGCCACTATTATTGGCAAGACTACTTTTGGTAAGGGATCTGTGCAAACAGTGCGCCCTTTGACTAATGACTCAGCGTTGAAAATCACTACTGCGTATTACTACACACCTAGCGGTAAATCTATTCAAGCTTATGGCATTAAGCCAGATATTCCAGTAGATCAGAACAAAGATGGTGACCCTGATGACGTTCTGATTACCCGCGAAATTGATAGTGAGAAACATCTTCGCAATAAACAATCAGCAGAAGACAAGCTCATCAAAGAACGTGAGCAACGTCGCCTGGAGGAGTTGCAACGCATTGAAGAAAAAAATGCAAAGAAAACTCCTGAAGAAAAAGAGAAGGAAAAAAATAAGAAGCCTCCTGAACTCGGAAGTGCTGACGACTTCATGCTCTCCCAAGCCGTTGCCTTTATCAATGGGCAACCGGTAAAACGCTCTTCCTCCAAGCTTGAATAGGATTTCAAGGCTGTAAATGAATGATGCGCAGTTACTTCGTTTCTCAAGGCATTTATTGCTTGAGGATATTGATGTGGAAGGTCAAGAGAAGTTATTAAATTCGCATGCCTTGGTGATTGGGGCAGGTGGCTTAGGGAGTGCTGCCGCACCGTATTTAGCGGCTGCCGGGGTAGGCCAAATTACCTTAGTAGATCATGATGAGGTTGACCTAACCAATCTGCAGCGCCAGATCATGCATAGCGAAGCCATGATTGGAAAAAGCAAGGTTGAATCTGGTAAGCATTTTTTGCATCAACTAAACCCCAATACACAAGTTCATGCTATCCAATCCAAAGCAGATGCATCACTTTTAGATAACTTATTGCCTAGCGTAGATATTGTTTTAGATTGCACAGATAACTTCAAAACACGGCAGATGATTAACGCTAGCTGCGTCAAACATCAAAAACCTTTAGTTTCTGGATCTGCTCTTCGTTTTGATGGTCAGGTATCCGTTTTTGATCCTCGCCAGCATCAATCACCATGCTATGCATGCATCTTTTCACCTGATGAAACATTTGAAGAAGTGAGTTGTGCAAGCATGGGAATATTTTCTCCGCTAGTGGGCATTATTGGAGCTATTCAGGCCGCACAAGCGTTGCAAGTGCTCATTCAGTTTGGACAGCCCTTAGTGGGACGCATGTTGCTTTGGAATGCACGCACCACACAAGTAGACCAACTTCATATCGCTCGCAATCCAGACTGTCCTGTCTGCGGCAAAGACCTCTAAAAGGCCAGGATCTAAGCTAAAAGGCGCTCTAATGCTTTTGCCTGAGCCTCAGGCTCATAGGCTTTTAAAACTCTAGGGAAGCGGGCCTTTAGCATGCCGACATTGGCCTGCAAGATTTCACGCTTAACCAATAAAAGCTGGCTGAAGTGCATTGAGAAGTCAGTCAAACCCATCGCTAGAAGCAGCTTCGTTAAAGTCGGATCACCCGCCATCTCACCACAAACAGCGATTGGTACATTTGCACGTTTTGCTTGATCAATGATGTTTGCCATCAAATTCAAAATTGCTGGGTGCAGCGGATCATACAGATGAGCGACTGCATGATCTGCACGATCAATCGCTAAGGTGTACTGAATCAAATCATTCGTTCCAATAGACAAAAAATCAAAACGATCAATAAACAAAGGTAAAACTAAAGCAGCAGCCGGTATTTCAATCATGGCGCCGATCTGTATGTTTGGATTAAACGACTGACCGCGCTGTATTAATTGTTGCTTTGCTTTTTCAATCAACCGGAAGGTTTCATCTATCTCTTTAGCATGCGCCAACATCGGAATCATAATGCGCGCTTGACCATGAGCAGATGCTCGCAAAATTGCCCGCAATTGGGTAAGAAAAATTTCTGGTTCAGTTAATGACCAACGAATAGCGCGAAGGCCCAAGGGTGAAGTACCAGTCTGGGAAACATCGCTACCGCCAGCACCCAAAGCCTTATCCGCGCCAACGTCGATCGTTCTAATATTCACCGGTAAACCGTACATTAAATCAACTACGCGACGATACTCTTGATATTGCTGCTCTTCATCAGGTAACGCTTGCTTGCGATCCATGAATAAAAATTCAGATCGAAATAAACCGACGCCTACAGCACCTAGCTTTACCGCTTGCTCCGCATCTTCTGGCAATTCGATATTGGCAAATAATTCAATATCTACTCTATCCAAAGTTTCAGTTTTTGCATGCTTTAATTGCTGCAACTTGCGAGCTTCTTTGCTCACTTGAGTCTGTAACTTACGATACTCGGCCAACAACTGCTCATCAGGCGCCACTACCACAACGCCCTGCTCGCCATCGAGAATCAACCAATCCCCATGACGAATCATTTCACTGGCATGACGCACCCCAACAACAGCGGGTATTTCCATGCTACGAGCAACAATGGCGGTGTGAGATGTCTTGCCGCCTAGATCTGTCACAAACCCAATAAATGCATGCTCTTTAAAGCGCAGCATATCGTGAGGGGCAATATCGTGAGCCACAATAATGGACTCCACTTCCATATCACCTGAAGGTAAAAATTCAGTTTCTGGATGCGAGCCTTTTTGAGCATTGAGCGCCTTAATAACGCGCTCAGCAACCTGACGAATGTCATTGGCACGCTCTTTTAAATAAGGATCTTCAATCTCTGCAAATTGCTCTAGTAGGTCATTTAACTCTGTGGTCAAAGCCCATGCGGCATTTAATCTTTGAGTGTGAATCAGCTTGATCGGCTTCTCTGCCAAAGCAGGATCTGCCAAGATGAGAGCGTGAACATCCAAGAATGCACCCATCTCCTGAGGAGCATCTTTGGGTAATGCCATTCGCAATTGATCTAATTCAAGGCGGACTTGTTGGAAAGCATCTAAGAGTTTTTGGGCCTCTGCTTGTTCTTTTCCAGGCTCAACTAAGTAATGACTTACTTCTAAGGCTGCACGAGATATCAAAACTGCTTTGCCAATAGCAATGCCCTTGGATACCGGGATTCCGTGCAAAGCAAAAGTCATGCTTACTCGCCCTCTCCAAAGCGATCATTGATTAATGCCGTTAAGGCCTCCATAGCCTCGTCCGCTCTTTCTCCAACCGTCTCTAAGGTTACGGTACTACCAATTCCAGCTGCTAACATCATGACGCCCATAATGCTCTTGGCATTAATTTGACGCCCATTTCGTGACAAAAATATTTCACAAGGAAACTGTGCCGCCAATTGGGACAACTTTGCTGATGCCCTGGCATGCAGGCCTAACTTATTAATAATCTCAATCTCTGCAACCGGCATTACTTTCTCCGCTTTTTGCCATCATTGTTGATCTATTCCTGATCTACTTTCACACCCAAACGCAAAATGCCATGCTGTCCACCAGCAAGGGCTTTTTTAGCAATCTCTTCTAAATCCTCTCCGCGATGGGAAATGCAACGCATCAACATCGGGAGATTTAAACCTGCCAACACAATTACTGGTGCATTTAATCCAGAAAGTGGCCCCAAAGTCTCAAGCTTGGTTGCCACATTGGCTGGTGTTGCGCCCATCACATCCGTCAATATTAAGACCCCATTCCCCGCATTTACGCCATATGCTGCCTTCAGAACGCGATCGAAACTCGCCTTAATGTCTTCGTGAGGTGGAATATCTACTGCCCTTACACGCTCTGGCACCAATCCAAATGTATGCTCAGCAAAACTTAACATTGCGCTAGCAATAGGAGTATGTGCAACGATTACGATTCCAGCCATGTTATGACAATGTCCTCTCGAGGGCCTTCAACCAAAACTGCGGAACATCAAAATTACTTTGCGCAGTAATTTCAACAAAACAAGTGGGGCTAGTGACATTAATCTCCGTCAGATAGCCACCAATTAAATCTAATCCCACTAAGAATAAACCGCGCTGGTTCAAAATGGGAGCCAATTTTTCAGCCACTTTTCTCTCGCTAGCACTCAGAGGCATAGCTACCCCTTTACCCCCCGCCGCCAAATTGCCACGAATTTCGCTGCCCTGAGGAATGCGCGCTAAAGCAAAAGGCACAACCTCGCCACCAATGAGTAATACACGTTTATCACCCTGCGCAATTTCAGGTAAAAAACGTTGAACCATCAGCGTTCTCGAACCATTCTCACCCAAGGTTTCAATAATGCTGGCAAGATTAAGACCATCAGCGCCCACTCGAAACACGCCCATGCCGCCCATACCATCTAGGGGTTTAATCACAATATCCTGATGGGTGCGATGAAAATCTTCCACAGCACTAAGCTCGCGCGTGACCAATGTGGGCGGAATGAGCTCTGGAAATTCAGTGATAGATAATTTTTCAGAGTGATCGCGCACTGCGCCAGGGTCATTAATGATCTTTGCTCCTTGTCTTTGTGCTGCTGACAAGAGCCATGTTGTATTCAAATATTCAATATCAAATGGCGGATCTGTTCGCATGAGAACCGCTGTAAATGTATTGAGCGCTCGTGTTTCGATTGCACCTAACTCAAACCAAGAAGAATGGCTAGGTAAAAGTCTTAAAGATTGGCAATCGGCAACTACTGCATTCTCTTTCCAGAGGATATTGCGACTTTGACAGAACCAAAGTTGGTGACCAGCCTCTTGTGCAACCCGCATCATCGCTAGAGTGGAATCTTTCTGAATCTTGAAAGATTCCAAAGGGTCAGCAATAAATAGAAGCTCCATATTTGACTATCAAATTAAGAAGATGATTACGCTATTTCCATATCGGGATCGGTTCTCTCAAGCTCTAGAGAGGCAGCCAACAGAGCCAAACGGGCCACTACACCATAGAGATAGAAACGATTCGGCGCTGCGCTACCAGGCTTTGCCCCTAAATCTGGCATTGAATTTTGCTCAAAAGCCAATGGCACAAAATGCATGCCCGGAGCATTGAGATTTTCATCGGGGCCGCGATCGGTATGAACACGATAGAACCCGCCGATGACATAACGGTCAATCATATAAACGACTGGTTCAGCAACCGCTTCGTTCACTTTCTCAAAGGTATAAACACCTTCTTGAATTAGCACGTCACTAACTTCTAAACCTTCTTTCACAACACTCATCTTGTTGCGGTCTTTACGATTGAGCCCCTTTAGTTGCGCTGGATCGTTTACAACCATGACGCCCATGCCATACGTTCCTGCATCAGCCTTCACAACCGCATATGGCTTTTCTTTGATGCCATATTCGCGGTATTTCTTAGCCGTCTTTTTCAAAACTTGCTCAACCGCCGCCTGCAACTCTTCCTCACCTTTGCGCTCATGAAAATTAATATTAGAGCAACTGGTGAAGTATGGATTAATCATCCACTGATCGATATCAACGACTTTGGCAAATTTCTTGGCCACCTCCTCGTAGGCAGCAAAATGATTAGACTTGCGACGTACATGCCACCCAGCATGGAGCCCTGGCAGTAAATATTGCTCATGCAGGTTTTCTAAAATTGGCGGAATACCTGCAGATAAATCATTGTTGAGCAAAATTGAGCAAGGATCAAAATCTTTCAAACCCAAACGTTGCTTTTTTAGACCTAAACGAGATAAGGGCTCCATCAATAGACGATTGCCATCTGGCAACTCAATCCAAGTAGGTTTTTTAATATCGTCAGAAAAAGTACCCAGGCGGACATTCAGTCCCGCTTGTCGCAAGATAGAAGAAAGGCGCGCAATGTTTTGCAGATAAAAAGTATTGCGAGTGTGACGCTCAGGAATCAGCAACAGATTTTTTGCCTCTGGGCAGATTTTCTCAATCGCGGCCATTGCAGCCTGAACTGCTAAAGGCAACATCTGCGGCGAGAGATTATTAAACCCTCCAGGGAATAAGTTGGTATCTACTGGGGCTAATTTAAAACCCGCATTACGCAGATCTACTGAGCAGTAAAAAGGCGGGGTATGTTCTTGCCATTCAAGCCTAAACCAGCGCTCTATAGTTGGGGTTGCTTCAAGGACCTTTGACTCCAATTCGAGCAAAGGACCGCTAAGGGCTGTAATGAGATGTGGGACCATGTTCCCATTGTAAGATTATTAAAAGAAAAACGCGGGATCCTGAGATCCCGCGCTGGAAACTAGACAGCCTATAGGCCGCCTAATGAGGGGTTAATCGAAAGATTAAGACTCGTATGCAGACTCACCATGTGAGCTGATATCCAAGCCTTCGCGCTCTTCTTCCTCTTTCACGCGTAAGCCAATCACAATATCAACCAGTTTGTAGGCGATAAACGCTACAACGCCAGACCAGATCAATGTCGTTGCTACTGCTTGAAATTGGATCCAAACTTGTGAGGCAATAGAGTAGTCAGGGGTAACCGCATTAGCCACATAGTCCCAAACTCCTGTGCCGCCTAATGCTGGATCAGCAAATACACCGGTCAACAATGCACCAGAAATACCGCCTACGCCGTGGACACCAAACACATCCAAGCTATCGTCAGCGCCAAGGATTTTCTTAAGGCCAGTCACGCCCCAGTAGCAAACGATGCCAGCAATCAAACCAATGATCAAGGCACCAACTACACCAACGAAACCTGCTGCAGGAGTTACTGCAACCAGACCTGCAACTGCTCCAGATGCTGCACCTAAGATTGAAGGCTTTTTCTTGAAAATCCATTCAACCAAAGTCCATGTCACTACTGCAGCTGCGGTTGCGAGCAATGTATTGACGAATGCCAATGCTGCGCCACCACTTGCCTCAAGAGCAGATCCAGCATTAAAGCCAAACCAACCCACCCACAATAAAGATGCACCAATCCATGTGAATGTCAGGTTATGTGGCTTCATCGCTTCTTTACCGTAACCGATACGCTTACCAACGACATAGGAGCCAACTAGACCAGCAATAGCAGCGTTGATATGTACTACAGTACCGCCAGCAAAATCCAGAGCGCCTTTTTGGAATAACCAGCCAGATGCTGCAACTGCTTTTTCTGCTGCAGCCGCATCCGTAAATGCATCAGGACCAGGCCAGAACCAAACCATGTGAGCAATCGGTAGGTAGCTAAAGGTAAACCAAATGATCGCAAATAAGAGCACAGCAGAGAACTTCACACGCTCTGTAAATGCACCAATGATCAACGCGACAGTAATTGCAGCAAATGCACCTTGGAAGGCTGCAAAAGCAAATTCTGGAATTACTACACCTTTGCTAAATGTTGCTGCAGCAGTATCTGGGGTAATGCCAGCCAAGAATAACCTGTCAAAGCCGCCAAAAAATGCTCCCCCTTCTGTAAAGGCAATGCTGTATCCATAGATGGACCACAACACAATAATGAGCGAAAAGATCACTAGAGTCTGCGCCAGTACAGAAAGAATATTTTTACTGCGTACTAAACCGCCGTAGAACAAACCTAACGCAGGAATGGTCATCATGATGACCAATGCGGTACTGATCAGTATCCATGCGGTATCAGCCTTATTGCACTTTTCAGAGCAAAGAATAGGCGCAGGCTCTGCCGCAGCTGGTGTAGCCGCTGGAGCAGTTACTGCTGGTTTTTTAGCCTCATCAGCAGCATGTGCTGGTGAAGTGGCTATCACACCGGTAGCGCCAATAGCTAAAGCCATCGCTCCACCAGCTACGAGTCGTTTCATCCAAGTTAACATTTTGAACCTCTCTTTAAAGTGCTGAAGCACCGGTTTCACCGGTACGAATACGTATGACATGCTCGACGGGTGAGACAAAAATCTTGCCATCACCAATCTTGCCTGTGCGTGCTGATTTTTCAATTGCTTCAATCGCACGCTCTAAGATGCCATCTTCAACAGCAGCTTCAATTTTTACTTTCGGTAAAAAATCAACAACATACTCAGCCCCACGATACAACTCAGTGTGACCTTTCTGACGACCAAAGCCTTTCACTTCAGTAACGGTAATGCCCGAAACTCCCACTTCCGAGAGAGCTTCGCGCACTTCGTCAAGCTTGAATGGCTTGATGATTGCGGTGATTAATTTCATATGGTTCTCCGATTAGAAGTGGAAATTAGAAAGTTTTGGTGAGCGAGACGATACCTGTTGAACCACCCAAATTTTTTCCTGTTGGGCTTGAATAAGCATAGGTACTGCCACTCTTCGCCGCATTGGTGCCAATGTATGCAGCAGCAAGAGACAAACCGCCTCCAAAATCTTTAGTTAAACCAAGCTTCCAATCGGTATAGCTAGCTGTTGGAACGCCAGCAATCACATTCTGACCAGCAATCTTTTGGTAACCCACGTGTGCATTCACTGATAAACCCCAAACACCAGTGTCATAGTTCGCTGTCAAATCTGGGTAGTAAGAACCGCTAGAGTTTGCAAAGCCGAAAATGTTAGTCACTGCATATGAAAATTTCACGAAACCAGTTAAAGGGCCAAAAGTGTAGTTTTGTGCAGCGTAAATTTCAGTGGTGTTTGGATTGGTTGCACCGCTTGGCAATCCAGAAGTTGGATAGTAGTACTGGAGCACACCAAGATCCGAAGCAAAGCCTTCACCAATCAACTCTTTCTTAAAGCCTGCATAAAAGTCCATTTCGATCGGTGCTGAAACGTTGTAACCACCAGTAGTTGCAGCATCAGAAATCCAGCTAATGGTGCTGTTCCAGTTACCAATGTAGAAACCGCTTTCATGCGCGTAATCAAAGCCGCCCTGAATAGCTGGCTTAAAGTTTGTTTGAGAGATACCACGATAGCGGTAATCATTTACCACTGTAACGTTCGCTGCAATTGGGTTACCAGCTGCTTCGGAATCTTGTGGGGTGTCCGCTGCAAAAGCAGGCGTACAAACCATACCGGCTAATAAAGCTGCTGCGGCGGCTGATAATGCTGTCTTATGTAATGTTTTCATGTATTACTCCTTGTGCTCTGTTATCAAAAAGGGAAAATGCCTAATGCATGGAG
This sequence comes from Polynucleobacter sp., assembly GCF_018500155.2. Lineage (GTDB taxonomy): Bacteria > Pseudomonadota > Gammaproteobacteria > Burkholderiales > Burkholderiaceae > Polynucleobacter. The sequence continues at coordinate 5,358 of NZ_JAHBAK020000050.1, read as the reverse complement.
TGATCATGAGGTTTGCCAAAAATGGGAATTTGCTCGAATTCACCGTAATAATGCTATAGCACCATTTTGGTGCAAATTGCTGCACCCTTCTTGTGAATTTCTGGGGATTTTGGACGTTTTATGCCTGTTACACCAATTTTGAGCACCCAAATTAAAATAAGACTCTGTGTGTTTTTTACAACTTCCAACCCTTTAGAAATGCCCACCATGCAAAAACCAGGCGAAATTTTCGAGCAAATCCAGCGTATTGCCAATGACATGCAAAACAAAGTGGGCGAAGCAATTCGCAACTCACCTGCGCAAGAAATTGAAAAAAATGTGCGCGCGATGATGAATCAAGGATTCCAAAAAATGGATCTGGTGACGCGTGAGGAATTTGAATTACAAACTAAAGTACTCGCAAAGACCAGAGAAAAACTAGAAGCACTTGAAGCAAAAGTCGCCGCCCTAGAAAAATCTCAATAAACGATTCAATAGAAGATTACGTTTTATTCTGGATGAAATTCATTAAAGAAGTTTGCGTACTCTTCTTTAGATAGCGTTGCTTTTACATCTTCAGTATTTGCTTTTGAGTTTAAAACGGATACCTGATAAATCATTATCCCCCCATTGTTACTAGGGCGAGATATCCAGCGCACTCTCATTGTTTGCAAAGCTGTGCCATTCGCTTTAAAGGCGATGAAGTAATCCTTGGTAGGCATGCGTTGATTCGCAGCAGTTTGATAGTAAGCATCCTCTGTCGAAAATTGACCTCCAGATACTTTCGCATGGTTTAGCAAATTATTCTGCAATTGCTCGAGGACACTCTGAGCCAAGTGAGATTGATTTGGCAAAATTCTCATCGAAGTAATGGAATAAATGTCGCCGTCAACCTTCACGGCATCGAGCGCCTGCTTGAGCTCTTGATCTTGAAAGGGGATTTGACGCTCTAACTTATCTGGCTTTCCCGGAAAAAGCGCAGTGTATTTTTGCTCAGGCGACTGCACTGTCCGCCAATTTAATGTCGGACTACATGCGATCAGTAGGGTAAATGCAACGAGACATACCCAAGCCTTGCATCCTGTTTTAGACAACCCCAGCTCCGTGCGCTTGCTGATCAGCATGATAGCTAGAGCGAACCATTGCGCCCACAGCAGCATGCGAGAAGCCCATTTCATAAGCCTTTTCTTCAAACATCTTGAATACATCAGGATGAACATAACGAGTTACTGGAAGATGATGACCAGAAGGTGCAAGATATTGGCCGATCGTCAGCATGTCGATATTGTGCTCACGCATATCTTTCATCACTTCAAGTATTTCTTCGTCCGTCTCTCCTAAGCCAACCATCAAGCCACTCTTAGTAGGTATGTGTGGGAAACGCTCTTTAAAATCTTTGAGTAGTTTTAAAGAGTGAAGGTAATCCGCACCAGGTCGAGCTTGTTTATATAAACGTGGAACCGTTTCCAGATTGTGATTCATCACATCTGGCAAACCTGCAGGTGCATACTCAGCAAAAATATCCAGCGCTTTGTCCAAACGCCCACGAAAATCTGGCACCAGAACTTCTATCCGCGTGCTAGGCGACAAATCACGCGACTGTCTAATGCAATCCACATAATGCATGGCGCCGCCATCTCGCAAATCATCCCGATCAACGCTAGTAATAACAACGTAATTTAACTTCAGAGCAGCGATAGTCCGAGCCAAATTTCCTGGCTCCTTTTCATCTAAAGGATCTGGTCTTCCGTGACCAACATCACAAAATGGGCAACGGCGTGTGCACTTATCACCCATGATCATAAAAGTTGCTGTGCCTTTACCAAAACATTCACCGATATTGGGACAACTTGCTTCTTCACAGACGGTGACCAATTCGTTTTCACGCAAAATCTTTTTAATTTCTGTAAAGCGAGAATTTCCTGAGGCCGCTTTTACTCGAATCCAGTCAGGCTTTTTAAGAACTTCTGCAAGAGGAACAATTTTGATCGGTATACGCGCCGTCTTTTCGCTCGACTTTTGTTTGCGAGTGGCGTCATATTCAAGATCTTGACGCTCTTGAATAGCCTGCTGGTTGTCGACCTTATTGCTTGTCATGATGGTATTAATTGTTTTTGCAGATGCGCGATGAGCTTTAGGCTGATAGAGCCCATATTGTCCCTGATCCCAAGGGTTTGCATATCCGCAGTCTTTAAACCCTCATAACCACAGGGGTGGATACGCCCAAAAGCTTCTAGATCGGTAGCTACATTTAAGGCAAGGCCATGATAAGAGCAGCTTTTTGATACCTTGAGACCTAAAGCGGCAATTTTCGCTCCATGCCATTTCTCGGCAATACCTGACTGTTTAGAAACATAAATACCCGGAGCACCAGTCTTGCGTTCAGCCTGTATCCCGTACTCTGACAAAGTGTCAATTAATGACTGCTCTATTCGCAAAACCAATTCTTTTACAAAAATTCCCAATCGCCTTAAATCAAGCAATAAATAAACCACGATTTGTCCTGGGCCATGATAGGTAATCTCACCACCCCGATCAACTTGCACCATAGGAATTTGATTCGTTGGGGAATGCAAATTACTTGCATCGCCTGCCAAACCTAAAGTAAAGACAGGTGGATGCTCTAAAACCCAAATCTCATCTGGAGTTTGACTATTACGTTCTTGCGTAAATGCACGCATAGCTTCATAGGTTGCTGCATACTCAACCAGACCAAGATTTTTTACCAGAATGGTCATGAACTCTCGTTAGAGAACAATACTCACCAACGGATGGGTTGAGAGAGTGCGATAGAGCTCATCGAGTTGCTCTCGACTTGTCGCCGTAATTGGCAATGTGATGCCCAAATAATTTCCATCCTTTGATGGCCTTTGCTCAACCTTAGCCTCATCGAACGTCGGATCAAACTGTTTCGCAATATGCACAATCGCAGGCAAATATTCAGGAATATTTTTCCCCATGACTTTGATTGGGAAGAGCGAGGGATACTCAATAAGTGATTTTTCTTCGGCCATAAGTTTTGTTTGAATGGTTTATTCTTACTTGCGGTGATCGGGCATACCCAACCAAGCACCAGTGATGATATTCCGAATGCAATGAAGTCGGCGATGAAAAAAATGGTCGGCTCCAGGCACCACTTGAACTGTCAATTCTTGTGGGCGCGCCCAATCCAATACATCAATCAAAGGAATAGTTTCATCCAATTCGCCGTGAATCAAGATCGTGTCTGTAGGCACTTGGGCTAAAGTCCATTTACCTGCAGCGCTACCCACCATCACCAAACGTTCAGCAGGACGACCAAGCTCGGCCAATCTTTGAACCAAGTGACTGCCAACAAAACTGCCAAAAGAAAAACCAGATACCACCAAAGGCAATGTATTGGCTGAATGTATCCATGACTGTGACGCAGTGGCATCAAATTGAGTCCAGCTAGAGGGGGTTTGCATCCACTCCGTCACATGCAATAGGTCCTCTAATTCGCCTACGCCATCATCATGAACTCCAGCAGTCCCACCTACCCCCCGAAAATTAGGGCGCACACTCACATAACCCAATTGATTAAATGCGCGAGCCATCGTTTGTGCAACCTTGTTATCCATCGTGCCACCCATTAATGGATGAGGATGTGCAACCAAAGCTAAACCCCGGACTGCAAATGTGGGGTCGGACTTTAATTCATCCGGGAGATCAATGGACATCTCCATTGCACCCACTATGCCCTCAATATGGATTACTTTTGTACGGCTATTCATAAACACATCCTAAAACGCAATATTTGTTAACTATCTAACTGCAGTCGCTTAACTGGGAGCCCTTTTATAAGATGAGATTGAATAATCTCTTCTACATCCTCTTGATCAACCATGGTGTACCACACACCCTCTGGATATATCACCAACACTGGACCTTGTGCGCAACGATCCAGGCATCCTGCTTTGTTAACACGGATCTTTCCGGGGCCTGCCAAACCAAGTTCTCGCACTCGATTCTTGGCGTACTCGAACAACGCAAATGCATTATGCCGATCACAACAATCATCGCCATTGCTACGTTGGTTTAAGCAAAAAAATAAATGGTGTGAGAAGCTCATACAAAAATTATATTCATCAAAGTATCGATTTCTTGCTGGTTAATTTAAAAACCATCCAAATGGTTGCTAATGGTAACCAAATGATTGAGACCCACTGCATCAACTCATTAAAGTGTAATAAGCGCCCTTGCTGCCAATAACGTAAAGTGAGAATGAAGTAAGGATTATCTGGCATGACATTAATGGCTATAGTGGCCGATACAAGACAAAAAATCGCTAAGAACTGCTTTACCGCTGTTTTCAGTTGCAATGCCCACCGTAGTAAGGCTATTGCCATAAGCATCCCCCAAAACGCCCCTGCGGTCAGCCAATTCAAACTAAATACCCAGCCAAACTGCAGGGCTGTAAATACTATTTTGATTAACACCGTAAAACCCAAGAGGCCATTCAAAATCTGCCATTGAGGTGCTTTACTTCGCATACCCAATGAAAGCAAAAGGGCTACGCCTAACCAACATAACATCGTAATCAACGTCTCTTGAAGGACATGATTCATTACCGTAGTACCCCAATCAATTGGGCCAAAGATGACATGCCCCCAAACGCCAACCCCCAACCAAGAGCTCTGCGGATAGATTTGTGACCATGGAAATAAGAGAAAAAGGGCACATATCGTCCAATTCATACCAAACCATTGGTCAAATCTTCGTCTAATCGCCGTTCCAGAGAGCCATTGCGGCCCCAAAGGAATAGCCAGCAGACCACCAAGCAAGCCACCAAATACATTGGCCCACCAATCCATCAAACTCGGTATACGAGTAGGAATCCAAGACTGTAAAGTTTCTACACCGAATGCCAATATTGCACTAAGGCCAATGGCCATACTTAAGGCAGCATAGTTACGCCAACGCGGAAAACTAGCGAATACGAGCAAAAACCCAAAAGGGATATACGCCAAAACGTTTACCAACACATCAAAAAGAGTAATAAAACGTGGCAAGGGCGCATCAAGCCAAGCCCATGCAGCAATTCCGTTCTTCAAGTCAAAATCAAATGGGTTTAGGCTGATATAAAGGATCAAAATAGCGTAAGTAAGACTCATCACTCGAGCAAGAGGCATCGCTTGCAAGGGCCAAATCAATTTACGAGGACGTTGATCATTTGCATCCATTCCACAATTCTAGGTCAGACCTTTCTACAATGGCGAAATGACTGCTAATTGCATCCTAGAACGTGTTGCTGAGACGAGATCTACCAATGATGATCTCCTAGAACGTTGGCGCGCTGGAGAGTTGATCGACCCGGTAGCGCGCATTGCCCACAAACAAACCTGTCTCTTATACACATCT
>NZ_JAHBAK020000048.1 GCF_018500155.2 Polynucleobacter sp. | reverse complement strand
TGCGCCTAAAGCTCCCACCGCCCCCGTCGCTCAAGCAATTCCGGAGGCAAAAGAAGCGCCTGCGCCAGCCAAGTACAAACGTTTAATCACGATTGCGATTGACCCTGGTCATGGAGGCGAAGATCCAGGTGCTATTGGCTCCTTAGGCTCTAGAGAGAAGCATGTAGTCCTATCTATTGCCAAACGACTCAAAGACAAAATTGAGAATGAAGCGTATATGCGCCCTTTCTTGACCAGGGATGGCGATTACTTTGTGCCATTACATGCCAGAGTACAAAAAGCCAGACGTGTTGAAGCTGACCTCTTTGTTTCTATTCATGCTGATGCATTTATTCAGCCCCATGCTAAAGGCGCTTCAGTTTTTGCACTTTCGCAAATGGGCGCCAGTAGCTCCATGGCGCGCTGGATGGCCAATAAAGAAAATGCTTCTGACTTAATCGGTGGGATCAATATCAAAACGCAAGATCGACAAGTGGCCAATCTCCTTTTGGATATGTCGACCACAGCACAAATTAAAGATTCCTTGCAGGTGGGCAATTCGGTTCTGAAACAAATCGGTGGATTTGCCCCACTACATAAAGGCAAGGTTGAGCAAGCCAGTTTTGCCGTTTTGAAGGCACCAGATATTCCCTCCATCTTGGTAGAAACCGCTTTTATCAGCAATCCCCAAGAAGAGGCCAAACTCAATGATGATGGCTACCAAGATCGGATTGCTGATGCGATTTTGAAGGGAATTAAGGACTATTTTTCCAAAAATCCACCTGTTGCCAGAAAGAGTAACGCATAGGCTACTTGTAACTACAAGGGCTTACGGGCGGCCTTCTAAGAACACAGGATCGCCCAACAAGTTCTTGCTATAATTTATGGCTTAACTGGGTCGGTAGCTCAGTCGGTAGAGCAGCGGACTTTTAATCCGTTGGTCGCGAGTTCGAATCTCGCCCGACCCACCAGTTATACCCGAGCCCTTAGAGAAATCTAGGGGCTTTTTCTTTTAGGGTTAGTGAAATGCGGTGACTGTTGGTGACAATTCGAAATCTTGTTGTCGTGGATTGGGTAAGACTGGAAGACGCTGGGTAACCGCAATGCACTATTGACAACCAACCCAAATATGCAACAACCGATTGTTTTCGACAACTGCGGCAGCCGAAAGAGCTGACCAGCACAAACCATCAAACAAATACTGATATCAGAATGTAGAATCAAATATATGAAACCATCGATCAAAATTGATTTTGTCTCTGATGTCGCCTGCCCTTGGTGTGCAGTTGGACTGGGGAACCTAGAAAAAGCAATGTTTGAATTACAAGACAAAGCCAATTTTGAGCTGCATTTTCGTCCTTTTGAACTTAATCCTAATATGCCAAAAGGTGGTCAGGATGCAATCGAACATCTGACCCAAAAATATGGCATGAGTGAGGAGCAAGTTCGAGAGAATCAAGCCCAAATCAGAGCAAGAGCATTTGAAGCAGGCTTTGATTTTCATCCCGATGGACGCAAGCGAGTCTATAACACCTTTGATTGTCATCGACTATTGACTTGGGTTGCAAAAGAATATGATCTTCCAAAGCAATTAGCCCTTAAGAAAGAGTTACTTAATAGCTACTTTTGTCTAGCTGTAGACATTGATGATCATGCCAATCTATTAGAAGCCGTTGGTAGAGCCGGCTTAGATCCCCAAAGAGCGCAAGAAGTTCTTAATGGAGATGAGTTTTCTAATGAGGTTCGAGATGAGGAGAAAATTTATACTAATTTAGGCATACATTCTGTACCCTCGATCATCTTAAATGACCAATATTTATTACAAGGTGCGCAGCCGCCAGAATCATTTATTCAAGCATTTGAAAGCTTAATAAATCAGACCGCCTAACTGTAAAACACTACTAACCGGAACCGCCAATGTACACAAGGCTTCCAAAGTGGTTCACTTTTGAAGCCTTTTTCTTTTGCACTGCATACTATAAAAAGATCTCTAAATGAATGTGTAACCAGATTATTGGATTGAGTACATTTTCAAAGCAGATATCACAAGCACTCTTTTCGCCTTCTTTGCCTCTAAATACAAATACAAGTAATATGTGACTATGTCAAAAGTCATGATTGTTACTGGAGCAAGCCGTGGCATTGGAGCGGCTACTGCAAAGCTTGCTGCTAGCAAGGGCTTTGCTGTTTGCGTGAACTATAAATCGCATGCCAAAGAAGCCCAAGCCGTGGTTGATGAAATTCAGAATAACGGAGGCTCAGCCATTGCCATCAAGGCAGATGTGACGATTGCCGATGAAGTAAATCATTTATTTACAGAAACAGTAAAGGCTTTTGGAAGACTAGATGCCCTAGTTAACAATGCCGGCATTTTAGAAACTCAAATGCGGCTTGAAGATATGTCAAGCGAGCGCATACAACGTATTTTTAATGCTAATGTCTTTTCAACGATTCATTGCATTCAAGCTGCGATTAAGTTCATGTCCATTCGATATAAAGGATTTGGCGGCTCTATCGTAAATGTATCTTCTGTGGCATCTCGTCTTGGATCTCCCAATGAGTATGTAGACTATGCGGCCTCTAAAGGCGCAATTGATACACTCACAATTGGTTTGGCAAAAGAATTGGCAATGGATGGCATTCGAGTCAATGCTGTGCGGCCTGGCTATATTTATACCGATATTCACGCTAGCGGGGGCGAACCCAATAGAATTGAACGTGTAAAGCAGTTTATTCCCATGCAGAGGGGCGGAACTGCTGCAGAAGTAGCTTCTGCCATTGTTTGGCTTGCATCTGATGAGTCATCTTATACAAGTGGATCCTTTATTGAGGTTGCAGGTGGTAACTAGCCAACTTAATTTGGATTCCCATAGGTAGGCGCTTAAATAACAGCTCAAAGGGGCCGGTCTCGCCCGCCCCATTAGTCATTCAAGTCTCTAACGGGCATAGCTTTTCTATTTGCTCGAAAAACTAACCAAAGATATGATTTTTGGACTTAGCAAAGCATTCCTACATATGCAAATATTGCATCCTCTCTAAGCATGCTTTGTTATATGATTTTGAGATAACTTCCTTACCGGATAATTAAATGATGCTAGATGACCAAAAGAAAAAATTGATAGAGGCTGAAGAGAGGTATCGGCATGAAATTGCTCAAAAAATTCGCTCTGAAACTGAATCAATAGAACAAACAGCAGATAAGCTAGAAAAGAAGTTTTGGGATAAGACTTTTGATTTACTCAATAGTAATTTTGGATTGTGGCTTCTTTCATCGGTATTCATTAGTGGAGGTGCCGCTATTTATCAGATAACGAGTCACCATTACGCGCAAAAGTTAATTAATCAAAAAGATTTTCTTACATGCGAATTTGAGATAGAAAATCGCTTAAATGCTATGGAGTACTTGCTTAAGAAAGCAAAAACAATTGGAGATGCTCAGTATGCCCTAACACCAATGGGCAAAAGTTTTGGAGCAGTCAGCCCAGAATTTGAACATGTCAATATTACGGGTTTATTTTTCAGAACTTACCAATTAACAGGTATCAATAATCCAAAAGCAGCTGAGTATGTAAAAGCCTTAGAAGAGATGAATCTTGATATTCAGCAAGCCAACCCCAAGTCATTACTAGATGACCAAACACGAAATAAATTACTGAAAGTCATTGAGATTCTCAAGCAGCACTCGATTCAATTAATTGAATCTGGAAAAGGGTCACTTTCTTTCTAATGATTCTTTAGTGGTAGACGAATATCAGGCAGCAAGCTGCGTCATAAATTAAAGGGCCAGTAAATTTCTCTAGGGGCCCTTGTTTTTATCTTTTCGCCAGTGTTCCGCTATTGCAATCTATCGTTATTTTTTACCTTGAAAAATGCCAGGCAAGTTACAAACAGCATCGAAAAGATAGATACAAGACCTAAGGTTTGATTTAGCGCCTTCACTGACCACACCTGAGATGCAGCATCTGTAACGCTGCCATCGGTTGCCATGATGGCAGTTGCTATTGAACCTAGGAAAATGACCCCATAGAAGGTAATGGGGAGATACCAATTGGATTTATTTTGATCTGCAGGCGAGTTTGAAATAGATTTTGTGCGTATCAAATAAATTGCCCACATCTCGAAGATAGTAAAGACGCAGAGAAACCATCCCAGAAAATTCGAAAATGGTACACCAAAGTAACTTCCGCCATCTTGCCAAATCCATTCATGCTTCACAGTAGACGATAGCGGATCAATACTCATATCCCACATCACCATCACAAAACTAGCAATCACTGGAATTGCAAATATCAACCTGGAATCAATCACACGATCAAACTTATCCAGTAGCACATGGGCTATCACCCATGAGAGATAACAAACGCCAAAATAGGCTGGCATGATCATCAGAGGCACTTGCCCTAACTTTGGACCCAGTTCAGAGGTATAAACATAATGTCCAAAAGGAAAGCCAGTTGCAATACTCAAAGATTCGTAGCACCAGCTCACTACGCAGGCGATGAGAAACATAACCCCTAAGTTACGCCAACCCAACCTCTGAGAGCCATGTATTAAAGCAAATATCAATCTAGCAAGAGTGCCCAAGATGCCTAAATGACCTGCAAAACTTAACATTGACGGCATGGCGCCAACGATAGAAAGTGCAGCAGAAAAAATAACTAATATCCAAAGTATGAGTTCAGAGTTTTTATTAGGCATTGCGTTTCCTGTAGATATTTCTAATTAAGCAGTGAGTATAACTTGCACCTTATATTGCGAGTATTAACTTCACTGAAGATGACCCGGAACATCTTTCATTGCTATTTATATAAATCGTTTTAAATAATAATTAAAGCAATCAATTTTTATTGCTCTGACCGAGTCAATAAAAAAACCACCCGTAGGTGGTTTTTAGAGCTCAAGATAACCTTTATTTATAAAAGAGATTAAATGAATCTGCGCCAGCTTCATTTACCTCTTTGGCCGATACAGTTTTCATTTTAGTAACGTTTTTGAGTTTGTTCATATCAATGAAAGACCAGTTCAAGGACTCAATGCCTCTGTAGTAGAAACGGTTTCCTGCTAGATCATTCATCACGATGTAACTAGATACCTCGCTTGAAAGACCCTTGCTTCTGGGGCCATCACCCATTCCACCAGCACCATCAACCGTTAAATCATATGGTCTATCAAAGTTATTCATGATGTGACCTAATGTAACAATAGCTTCATCTGGTGTTTTGGCTTTGCGCACATAATTGGCGTAGAAAGCCGCTTTCACAAATCTACCAGTAGCTGTTTCTGCACTTGGTAATGCTGATAACGCTATCCCTGCATCCTGGGTTTGTAATTTCAATTTCCCAAGCTGCCCAGTATTCTTGTCTTTATTAGTAAAAGTGTAGTTATTTAAGTTCTCGAGGTGCCATGGAAACTCTGGTCCATTTGTCATGACATTTACTGGGTTGTCATAGACATTCTTTTTGCCATTCATAAACTCCAAAACGATTCCAGCCCCTGTTTTATCCCAAATTGCATAGTGCAATGGGAATGGACGATTTCCCATCACCGCAATCGCGGGAAGCCAAATTTGAGTATCGTCACTCAATAGTGCCGCCTTTGCTTCAGCTACGTTTTTAAAGTTACCCAGAATCCAGCCGCCAATATCTGGCGCAGCCAAAATCTTGGCATTGTCAGTACCAACTGGTGGCGCAGAAGAATCGTTTAAGGCATTGAGCGAAATCGTGAGGCCCTGATCATTTGAAGCATCTACAAATAATGGATGTTTTGCACCAGGAATCGCTGCAAGCGTCACTCCCAGAATTGGATATTTGGTATTGAAAGTCTTTCCCTTGGAGCCATTAGGAGTAAAGGATTCAATTTTTTCACCGGCAGGCAAATACGTAATCATAGAAGGCACTTCTACTGAAAACTCATAGCCCCTACCCTTATAGGCATTCCCTTTAGTATCGGTGACTACTAGGGCAGTACAAGCGATTGCATTTCCAACGGAAGCAACCATCAATGATGAGGAGACTAGAAAGCTAATAATTTTTTTCATAATTTGATGTGAATGATTTAGTACAGGAAATTGTATTTGAACTGCTTGTCTAGCAAACCAATTTCACCTTCAATAATCGGTGTATCCTTTTTCTCCAGGCGTATAGAAAGTGCTCATATCTGGGTCAGTTAATTGAGCGCCTGTCTTGAGCTTTTCCACCAAATCTGGATTAGATATAAATGGTCTACCAAAGGCAATCAAATCGGCTTCTTTGGATTCCAATGCCTTCTCTGCGGATTCGGCTGTAAATCCACCTACTGCAATATAGGTGCCAGCAAAAGCCTCTCGTATTTTCTTTTTGAGGTCAGCCGATACAGGTGGCGCACCCATTGCAGAGTGATCTACAAGGTGCAAATACACCAACCCCATCTTCGAAAGATCGCGTGTTAAAGCCAAGTACTGGGGCTCTAGCTCTGGGAAGTCTCCCGTGCTATTGAAAACGCCTTGTGGTGAAATCCGAATACCCACCTTATTAGCTCCGATTGCTTTCACACAGGCATCAGCTACTTCAATCACAAAACGGTTGCGACCAGCAATATTGCCTCCGTAACCATCAGTACGTTTGTTTACCAAGGGATTTAAAAATTGTTCCATGAGGTAGCCATTGGCAGCGTGTAGCTCAATGCCATCAAAACCTGCTTTTATCGCCAATGTTGCTGCATTGGCATATTCAAGAACAACAGCTTTAATCTCTTGCTCAGTCAATGCATGAGGCTGTGTGTGTGGTTGCATGCTGCCACTTTTATCGACCCACATTTCACCAGGACACACCTCTGGTGACGGACCCACGACGCGCGCTCCTGCTGGCAAATTATCCTGATGGGTCACTCGACCTGTATGCATCAGTTGTACAAAAATCTTTCCACCCTTTTGGTGAACGGCATCTGTTACCAATTTCCATC